>JAYEPK010000628.1:0-6652 GCA_034723935.1 Thermoplasmatota archaeon | reverse complement strand
CGAAAAGGCGACAACTTACGAATCTGGCTTCCAAAACCACTTTCACGAAATAGACAACGTGTCATTGAATTATCTGGTTTTGATGTTGGCATATATCAAGGAGAGTTAGCGGAAAAAAGAAAAAAACTCGAACGGGGGTGCGAAATGTAAGCTGAAAGACAAGTAATTCATCAAAAGGATGGAACTTCCACTAATGAGTTCATGATCCATCGATGATCTCGCCGTTCATATCCACCAACCAGGAGACATATTCCGGGCCCATGTCGGTGAATATCTTCTCCCTCAGATCGGGGGATATGTACATGTGGGTGAGTATGTATTCCAACGCCTTTTCCTCATGGACCTTCCATAGATGATCGAAGAGGGATTCCTCCACATCATCCCTGTCCCCCTGGAACTGTCTCGGGCAGAAGGGACACTTGACTGCAACAGGAAGATCAAGATCGACATCATCAATGTCATCCTCGACTCCCATTATCAGCATCTCTTCTTCGAACACGGGCTCACCTGGAGAGATAGATGAAACGGACCATGTAGAAAAGGCTTGCTGTCTTCCTCCTCGAATCCAAAATAATAAATTCACCGTTCCCAATATGGAGCATCATGAGCATCCTATCGGACCAGGATATCATCTACCGCCTCGAGAACCATACGATGAAGATCGATCCCTTCAGGGAGAAGAACCTGACCCCGAACGGTTACGATCTGACAATTGCAGAGGTGTATACAAGGAACCCGGAGGGGAAGGTGACCATAGGTCAGGTCTATCTCGACCCCGGCGACTGGTGCCTGGTATCCACCCGGGAACACCTGGAGGTGCCCCCCAACATGTGCGGTTCCCTGTACATGAGATCCTCATTCATCAGAAAAGGGCTCATCGCCGGGTTCGGCCTGGTGGATGCCGGTTTCAAGGGAACACTTACATTCTCGGTAAAGAACATAGGCCCAGAACAGGTCGTGCTCCCTATCGGGGAGCGTATCTGCCAGATCGCCTATCAACTGCTCTCTTCGAGCCCGCAGAAACTGTACGAAGCAAGGTCCGGAACCTATCAGGGGCAGAAAGGCATTACCCTCAACGGTGGAAAGAAGGTATGAAATTGAGAGGAAATATCTGCAGGAGAAACAACTGCAGCCACTGCTGCAGGGGGACCGAGATGCCCCTGACAGATGAGGACATAAAGAGAATATCCGGTGCAGGACATTCCAAGTTCTACGATAGGGATCGATCTCAGCTTGTGAACATAGACGGCAGATGCTTCTTCTTGACAGAGAAAGGAAACTGCACTATTTACACCATAAGACCGGAGGGGTGCAGATTGTATCCTCTGATCATGGCCCTTCCGTCACGGACACCGATCATTGATGAGGAATGCCCAAGAAGCAATGAATTCAACATCGACCCCGAAGATGTGATCTCCCTCGGGGAGCTCATATCCACACTCGAGAAGGAGGGGACGATATGAGGTTCATATCTCTCATGTCCGGAGGGATCGACTCTCCTGTGTCCACATACCTCATGCTGAAAAAGGGTGTTGAGGTCCTGATCCTGAACATGGACAGCAGACCGCTCGGCGGTGATGACGAGGCGGAAAAGGTCAACGAGCTCTGGAAACATCTGGAGGGCATGTTCCCTGGAAAGGTAGGACTTATCAGGGGCAAACACGGACTTCTTCTATCCTCCTTCAGGGACCACGCGAACCCGAAATATACCTGCGTCCTCTGCAAGAGATCCATGCTAAAGGTTGCCGACAGGCTCTGCGACAGATATGGTGCCGAAGGGATCATCATGGGAGATTCGCTGGGACAGGTCGCAAGCCAGACCCTCAAGAACCTGGCCGTGGTCAGCCAGGGTGTCAAACATCCCATTCTTAGACCACTGATCGGTTTCGACAAACTGGACATCGAGAAGATCGCAAAGGAGACCGGAACCTTCGAGATCTCGATAAGAAGAACGACCGGCTGTCTTGCCGCACCAAAATATCCCATCACGAAGGCAGAGCTGTCCAGGGTCGAAGAAGAATCGGAAAAGGGGATGATGGAAGAGGTCATCGAAGAGGTCCTTTCTAGCATCGAGGAGGTCAGGGTCTTCCGTTAGCGTTAAAATAGTAGGCAGTTATATGGTATCGAGGGATCAACATGGATCACGCGGAATGCAACATATGTGGCTGTGGGCAGCTGCTCCCCTTCACAAGCCCCAATGGATACACGGTCTACTTCTGCACCAACTGCAGGGCCAGGTTCTCCGGATACCAGGAAGAACCTTTCTATGAGGGATCTCCGATCTTCTCAGAGATGGCATATTATTCTTTCAGGGATCCGGGAGATAACGGACAGACCTTCACCGAGGGGGGTATACTCGATCAATACCGTGCTCTCCTGGAGGAATATCCACCCCAGTTGTCCGTGGAAAATATGCCAATTACAGAAAAATGCTCGGAGGTACTTCTGAGCGATCTGGGTCTTCCCGATGCAAGCTGGCTCCCGGAGATATAGTTCCATCGGATAATTATTTTATCGACCTCGACGATCCACCTCCAATATGATCCCTTATCAGGGAATATATCCGATCTTGATCAGAGGCCGAACACATGAGATACGGGAAGTTCGCAGCAGTGTTCATTATCGCATTTCTACTGACACTGTTCATCCCACAGGTCTCGGCCGGTTATTATCATGAGTTCAACGATGTTCTGATTAACGGTCACTCGTCGATATCGGAAAGGTTGTTCGAAGCTGTCGAGGGCAAGGATAGTGTCTACATCGAGGTCGAAAGCGACATCAAGGTGAACATTTATGTGATCAGCTTTACGGACTGGTTCTCCGGTTTCTACGGAGATTCCATAAGAAGCTACCATGATCAGACATATGCCAGTTTCTCGGTAGATATTCCGGATCATCAGGATTACTATCTTGTCATAGAGAACCCGAACCAGGAAAGTGCGCTTGTGGATTACTCTTACCGGGTTGCATCGGACGAACCTACCACACACCATGAGATGTTCTGCCTCATCTGCGGAGGAAGCACAATGCTCCTGATCGGAGTCACGGCCCTTGTGGTAGCCCTGGTCGCGAGGTCAAAGATAAGAAAGATCAAGGGCCTGAAAAAGCAGTAGGGATCAAAATCTCCTTGTTACGATCTCATCTCCTCGAGATATGTCATGATCCTTGCAGGTGCCGCTCCAATAGCGGTGCATGTCTCGAAGCTTATCTCTTTCCCCGTGAGGTCCATGTGATAGGCCCCCATCTTTATTATCTTCCCTGGGAGCCCCCTCGGACCAAGACCGAAGACAAGGAGAACAGATGTCCCCTCTCTGAGCAGTTGTGCAGTCTCCTTCGGTGAGATGGACATGCTCTCTTCCGGTAGTCTTGTGGCTATTACCACTTTCCCGAGCTGGGGAGGAAAGCCTCCTCTTGGAAAAGGAAAGAAGTTGAAACGTCCCCCCTCAGCCAGCTTGACGATCCAATTTCCCCCCTGTCCGATCGATGTGGTTGTAACTAGCCAGCCAGCCACATTTCCGGGGGTCCGAAGCTCCCTATCGAACGGGAACCCGAAAACGGACAGATTGCAGTCGAACGCAGCTGCAACGGGAGCGGCCCTGGCAAGAGCCCTCCGATGTGCTTCCGCGAAACGTACCGGATCAAGGGAATTGTAGAGTCCGATGGTCAGCCTTCCAGGCATTATCTATCCTCCTTGACCCCCCTGAAGCCCCTGAAAGCAACGAAGATCTCGATGGACCTTTTCAGCGAGGATTTGGGCTTGAACCTGTCAAAATGATCGAACAGGTGCCCGAACTCATCCCGGAGCTCGTTCATCTCCTCTCCCTGGAACATCTTCAGGACCACTCCGCCACCGGGTCTGAGGACCTGCACAACAAGTTTCATCACGGCCCAGTTCAGTGCGAAGGACTTTCCCCTGTCCAGGGTCCTGTTCCCGGAAAGCCGGGGAGAGATATCCGATATAACTGTGTTGAAATCCCCTCCGACCTTCTTCAGCTCCAAGACAAGTGTCTTGTCCTCGATATCGCCCTGAATGAAAACCACACCTTTCATCGGTTCCATGAGCCTCTGGTCCACCGCGATCACCTTACCTCCCGGACCGACCAGCTCACTTGCAACCTGGCTCCAACCCCCGGGAGCGGCACCCAGGTCAAGGACCAGATATCCTTTCTTTATCAGGTGGACCCTGTCGTGTATCTCCTTTAACTTGTATGCTGCCCTTGACCTGTAACCCTCGGCCTTTGCCTTCCGGTAGAACGGGTCCCGTCTGCGCTGTTTTATCCACTCATTTGTCAAAAAAGTCCCTCAAATAGGTTTGATGATACCGATGGTGGGCTCATAGATCTGTCCCTCATCAAGGAGCTCCTGTATCGTCTCCTCGAGCTGGATCTTGTCTATCTTCTTCTCCTCACATTCAGTTATGATATCACGGTAAAGGGCTCCCTTTTCCCCCGAGAGCTTGTTTATTATCTCGAGTATGGACACCTTGAGCTCCTCACTGTTCTTCGAGGGAGCTTCATTCTCTTCCGGAACATCTTCCTCCGGGAGACCCTGCGCTACTTTTTCTCCTCCCCCCTCGATAACAAGGTCCAGAGCGCTCTTCAACCCGGTCCTGTACGGTTCCAGGTCGATGTTGCCGTAAAGGCCCACACCGTTAACAGCACTTTCGGCCGCTTTCCTTGAATGTTCCTTCTCGATCAATGCATCCAGGTCAGGTGTCTCCATATCCATAGCATCCTTCATGGCCCTGATGCGCTCCATGGTGAACTTGACTGCCTGCAGTATCCACCGATCCCTCTGTGGGACATCCACCGGGAAGACCATCTCCGGCTTGACAGAGGTATAGAACGTGCCGTCCTCCTTCACAAAGGTCCTGACCTTCCCTACCACCCCGACCAGTGAAGGGGTATCAAGCCTGGAGATGGCATCAATAGCCTCAGGCTGGAACTGCCCGGCATAAAGGTAAAAGGTTCCCGTCGGGTCCCTTACCTCCACCCGGAACTGGGGAGCATCATCGGAACCGGTGTTTGTCTTTGACATCATAACACCAGTGAAGTAAACCCTGTTGATCGATGTGCCAAGAGGACTGATAACGAAGTTGGGTGCGTTCTCCTCCAGACCCCGATCCTCATGCCGGGAGCCGTTGTACTCCACGGCAAAGACCCTTCTTGCAACTTCCCTTATCCTTGCCATCAGATCACCTCCACTATATCGAAAAGGGTCTTGATCTCGTCCATGTAATCCTCCTCATCCTCTTTTACCTGTGAAGGAAGCATGGTCGGTCCGAAGTCATCTTTTATCACATTTCCCTTCATGATCATTTCCCTTCCAAGCAGCTTCCTGCCTAGCAAGTACACGACCCTCTCTTCATCATCCCGGTATTTATCAACGCATTCGGCGACGCTCTTTCCAAGCAGTTCTTCGGTGATCTCAGTGTTCAGTACTGCGAACAGCGAACCTGTGCCGTCATCAAGGACCACCTTGGTCCTCAGGTCCACCTTTCCTTCCTGATCACCGTGAATGCTGCAGCTTCCATTCATCAACGCCCTGTTGCATTCGGGACATCTTGTGATGAGACCGGAACCATCCCTTATCTCGATCACGGTTCCCTTGACCTCGACATCGGTGGCACCCGCATTGATCAGATCCTCCGCCCGGAGCCGGGGGGTCTTCATGACATCAAAGTCCCTGTCCTTCTCCTTCTCCACCTCTGCCCTGTCATCGAAATTGATCTGGGGGATGCCTCTCCATTCCTTGACGTAGGCACCTCTGATGGTTACGACATCTCCTATCTCCATGGATGGATCGCTCCATGAGGTGAACCTCATCCTCTTGGTATCATCAGCAAGCATTCCATCGTAGATCTTCTTCGGTCCCCTCTCTGTATCTATGGTCCGCTCCTCGACGTTCATGACCTTTGCTGTTATCTGGATATTTCCCATTCCAGGCCTGATATCCTTCAGTTCGACCACCTGCAGGTTCCCGAACCGGGGCAGCTTGGAAACGTCGAGATCGTCAAGGGCTCCATCCGGAGCATCCTCCACCTTCGTGTAGCCGCCGAGATTGATCTCCACCTCTCCTCTGAAGAGCTTGGCAGAGGCTCCTTTTATCAAGTAATCAATGCCTTTCTCCAGCAGATGACCCTCCCATGACACGAACTTCTTTATCATGGTCCTGTCCGCGAGAAGACCGAAAATAAGGGTCTTCTCACCGTTTACCGTCTTGTGCATTCTCTCTTTGGAGGAGAGGCATCTCACGGTGAGATCTATGTTCATCTCCCCCCCCTTCAACTCCTCAAGGGTCTTCTCCCCCAGGGGCGAAAAGGATGTGGAAGTTCCACCGAACTTCCTTATTATCGCCTTCTTTGCTTCCTGGGCCAGTATTCCGTATTTCAGGTATCGTTCCATTTCAGACCTGATCTTGCTCTCTTCGATATCCGGTAGCGCCTCCTTTATCTGCTCGATAATCGGCGCGATCTGTTCTTCTTCCATATGGCCACCTCCGCCCCCTATCGGGTGGGAATTTCGACAAGGTACTAGATGGATAAAAGGGTTGCTTTGAGACCTTTCGAAGCGCGGTTTCCAGTGGAACATGCCAGATGTCTCATTACCTCTGTCCAGGCATCATCGGAGGCGGCTGTGGTTCAACGGGTTGG
>JAYEPK010000627.1:0-6668 GCA_034723935.1 Thermoplasmatota archaeon | reverse complement strand
GGAAGCCCAGAGGGTCATCGATGAGGTCCACTCCAGGGATGGGAAGGTCATAGATTTCATCTCCTATTGTGGAGGTCTTCCTTCTCCCGAAGCGAATACGAATCCGTGGGGGTACAAGTTCTCGTGGAGTCCAAAGGGTGTTGTCCTCGCAAGCAGGAACTCTGCTCGTTTCAGACAGAACGGCAAGGAAATGACAGTGCCCGGGAGAGACCTTTTTGCGGATTACAAGATCATAGATATCGAAGGGCTCGGGGAGTTCGAAGGATATCCCAACCGTGATTCGGTTCCTTATGCGGATATATACGGTATCCCGGATGCAAAGACGGTCCTGAGAGGAACCCTTCGGAACAAGGGGTGGTGCGATACCTGGAAGGGACTTCATGATATCGGCATGCTTGATGACAAGGCCACCAGGGCAAAAACCTACCTGGAATTGATGAAGGGACTTGCCCCCGGGGTCGGAGATATCAAGAACCGGTTGAAGATGAGGATCAAGACCAGGGACAACGGACTCGTTGTCCGGAACTGGGACTGGCTCGGCCTCGTGGGTAATACGGAGCTTCTGGACGGTAAAAGCCGGATAGACGCACTCAGCGAGCTTCTCGAAAAGAAGCTCATCTACGGACCGAAAGAGTGCGATATGATCATTCTAAAACACACCTTCAATGTGGAGTTCCCCGGAGATGGGAACAAAACCATTCACTCGACCATGATCGATCACGGGTTTCCCGGGGGAGACTCCGCAATGTCAAGAACCGTCGGACTGCCTGCTGCGATCGGTGTTGAGATGATCATGAATGGGAAGCTGGACCATCTGTCCGGTGTTCACATACCCATACTTCCGGAGATCTATGGACCAGCACTTGAAAAACTCAGGTCCCAGAATATATATTTCATAGAAAATTAAAAAAAAAAGGTCCCGGAGGACCTCTATATCTCACTTTGATCGGTGCTATACTATCAGTTGGAGTTCTCACCGTGGTACTGCGGTCCGGTCCCTCCATTGACCTGGTCCCTGTCGCGGTCTTGGTCCTGTTGACCCTGGGGTTTCTCTTCGGATCCATCGAATAAGAGCAGGTCGGCTCCATCAACATCCTCATCGGATGAACATGATCCGTCCTTGGTCTGTTCCCTCTCACGGGTCTGATCAGCGTCCTCGGGAGCGTTCTCTCCCTCGCTCTTTGCCTGTTCCTTGGATTGCTCCTGTTGAGGTCCCTCGTTGTTGCTACCTCCGCAGGATCCGTCCTTGATCTGTTCCCTCTCACGGGTCTGATCGGCATCGTCGGGAGCGTTCTCTCCCTCGCTCTTTGCCTGTTCCTTGGATTGCTCCTGTTGAGATTCGCCCTGGGGCTCTCCCTCGCAGGTTCCGTCCTTGGTCTGTTCCCTCTCACGGGTCTGATCGGCATCCTCGGGAGCGTTCTCTCCCTCGCTCTTTTCCTGTTCCTTAACAGGTTCGCCGTCACCGTTTCCTTTTCCATTCCTTGCTTGCTCCATTTCAGCGTCCTCCGGATCGCAATCCTCGTCCATCGCCCGCTGCATGTCTCCATTCCCATTTTCTTGTCCGAGCTTATCACCGAGCATCCCATCCCCGGCTGCAAGATCCTCACCCACACCCCCTGCTGCTGCAAACATTGCAACACCAACGAACAGAGCAAGGGCCGAAAGCCCGCCGAAAGCTATTATTTTTGTTTTCATTGCTTCGACCTCCTTTGGCGCAACTTTGCGCCACTGACATTCCATTCCAGTGACTATTTAACCCCATTTTGGAACAGGCGTCTAGAAGTGGAACAGGCGTCTAGATATCTGTTTTCCCACCTTCTGGATGAAGTGAAGGGACAATATAGGGATCCGGCGCAATATCTAGAATGGTGTACCAAATCCAACTTATATACTCTACCCGGATGTACCATCATGAAAGGAAATATCTTGGCTATAGCGGCTCTCCTCCTGATGGGGGCAGTTTTGACCTTGCCCTATTCCATGGCAAATATGGGAGATCCGGGCCCCCATGGAGATACGGAGCCAATAGGGCCTGGCCCCATGAGGGATCAGGAAACCCGGCAGAAAGAACTGGATCATGGATACAGGTTCAAATATGGTATGGAAACACCTGCGACCTCCATCGAGGATGAGAAGAACGGGAATGGATTGTCCATTGATGTTCTCCACCTCAGGTTCAGGAACCTTACTAATGAGATGTCAATGATCCTTGCAGTCCAGGATTGGGATGTTTCCGAGAACGAAGAAGGAAACACGCTGGCCATCACCTATGAAACATGGAACAATTGGATGAAAGATGGAGAGGAGACAGGTATCATTTCGAAGATCACTATAAAATACACATATCATCAAGGAGATTCGGACGAGAGCATTGATTATTCGGTAGATATCGAGGACGTACCGGGTGAGGGGGAATTATTGGTTGTTCTCAGATCTGCCTCGACCGACGGTGACCAGGGGTGCTGTTGGGCAGTGGAGGAGGTAAATATGGTCAAGAGGATGAACATGTTCACTTTGACTGACCGGAGTGGAAATCGGATCTCCACAATGGAGGTTCCGGATAGGGCAAAACTGATATCCTTCACCGGAACGGAGGAGGTCGAAACGAATATTTCCAGTGAGATCATCAATGAGACAGCAGTTGTCACGGTAGGGTCGCAGATACATACGGACACTGAGACGTTCTCGATCTCGGGCTCCCTTTCATTCCTGGACGGTTTCAAGGAGTTCCTCTCGAATACCGCAGAGGATACTGCGGACTTCGTAATGGACCACTTGTATTCCTTCATCATGGGAGCTGCAGTTGTATTGATAATAACCACTGTACTTCTGGTAATTTCGGCAAGGAAGAAGGTGCAAACGGACGGAATGGACCTGGACCTCGGGAAGAACAGATACTACAAGGGAGACTAGGATACCCTGTCCACAATGGTATCCAGTAAAGTGGACCCGTACATGACAAGTAGCATCTCCACCAGTTCCGGATCCTTTACCCGATAGTATCTCTCCCTGCCTTTCTGCTGGGCAATGAGGATCCCTGACCTCTCAAGTCTTCTCATGTGATAGGACAGGGTTGCACTGGTTATGGAGAATTTCTTGTGTATCGAAGAAGGAGTAGAATCCGGTTTCTTCAACAGGAAAAGAACAATACCTCTGGGGATCTCTCTTCTCAGGACCGAGATGGCCTTTCTTTCATCCCTGGAGAACTTATCGCGGACATAGTACCTTGCATTCCCGGATACCAACTCCTTGACCAGTACCTCTCCCTTTATCAGAGCGTTCAGATGAAAATCAAGCTGCCCTACGGCCAGGTCCAGGTCCCTTGACATCTGTCTGAAATATACTCCCGGATTCCTCCGGATATATTCGGTGATCCTCTTTCTGAGCGGTAGGTCTAGAGGGTCACCCCTCATCGGAAGCCCTCCATTTCATCAGACCGATCGAAAGGATGAGTAACGATATAACAAGGACAGCGATGGGTAAAGCACGTGTTACATCAACGGTTCCCATGGAGATGAGAAGCCAGAGAACCGGTGAACATGATCCGATAGGACCCGAGATCAGGAGTAGCAGCGGTCCGATCCCCCGTCTGTATCTGAAGGAGAGGATGCCAATGATGGAGATCACAATGAAAACGGCCAGCAGTACACCTGCTATCAGGTCCATTGGAAAGATGTCCATCGGATGGTGATCGCCCATCACCTATTCAATCCTTATCAAGGAAACGCTCCTGGATCCGATCTCCCCTTATCACAAGGTACACCGATACGGTGATCACCAGTATCGCAGCAATTCGAACTGCTGAAGGATGGTCGCTTAGAACAATGAAAGCAAGAATGGTCGCAAGGAGAGGCTTGAGATAGAGAAGGGAATTGCCCATGGCTACCTTTACCCTGTGAAGTCCCATGAAGTAGAAGAGGTATGCAACGCCCACTGCAATGAATGAGAGATATCCGACCTGAAGTCCGGTCTCCAAGTCCATCGGCCTGTAAAGCGGCGCGCCGTCAAGTAGAAGTATCGGAATGAAAAGGACCCCGCCAATGATCAGGCTGAGCGGAGTGGTCACTCTGGCATCCATCTTTTTATTGAGAGGCTTCATCAAAACCGCATAGAGTGTGAAACAGACAACTGCAATGCACATTATCGAAACAGCGACCATTGCTCTTTGACTGCGTTCTTCCGAGAGGAATATCAGCAATACCCCCACAGCTCCCATCACCAATCCCGTGGATGCAACATATCCGATCTTCTCCTTCAACACCACATATGATATGGGAGCCGAAAAGAGAGGGACCATGGAGACCAGAGTGGCAACAGATGATACATCGATCCAGGTAAGTGCGAGATGGTAGAGGGCGAACGTGCATGTGATCCCGAGGAAGGATATGAGAACAAGCTGGGTCCAGTCCCTTCCACGTATCCTGGCCCATTCGACCCTCTTCCAGTAAATGAAGACCAGAGGGAGCAGGAACAGTCCGCCGAGAATGAACCTCAGAAATGCAATTGTAAGCGGAGGAAGTGAGGAATTGGCGAGCTTTGTCACGACCTCGATGGTGCTCCAGAGGAACACCGTTATACCGATGAGGACCATACCGTAGCTTTCATCTTTCATCCGTTATGCTCCCTTTGCACTTAATCCGGCGGCTTCAATGTGTGACGGGGTTATAAAAGATGTTATTGAATTCAAAAGGAGAGCGTTCCATGGTATTGCTTTAAATAATGTACCCCCATATCCGATAGATTTCCAATGACATCTACTTCTTCGAAAGGTATTGGCGGCCTTTTTGGCAGATTTCCAAAGGTTTACTGGGTAGTTCTCTTCTTTGAATTGATGGAACGTGGAGCCTACTACTCCATGATGCCTATCCTGGTGGTCCATTTCTTCTGGAATGTTGGGTTGTCACAGGAACTTTGCCTTCTGCTGACCGTGTTCATGTATCCTTTCCAGTATGCCATGCCGATCATAACCAGTGCTCTGGCCGAAAAGGTCGGTTACAAACGACAGATGATCTTTGGTTTTGTGACCCTGGCGATTGCATATCTTTTCCTCTCTTTTGCATTCAACTGGATAACTGCAATACTCAGTATGATGATGATCGGTTTCGGTATCGGGTGCTACAAACCGCTTGTATCGTCAACCATTGCAAAATCGACAGTTCAAAAGGATCGGAATGTGGCCTACAGCGTGTATTATTGGATCGTGAACTTCGCAGCTACCTTCTTTGCCCTGACCTGGGGGTTGTTGATGCTGGCCAAGATCCTTCCGGATTCCGCTTTTGCATGGATATTCAGGGTCAGTGCGATCTATTTCATAATCAACGTCTTCGTTGCGATCTACGTATTCAAGGAGGTTCCAAGGACCGGTGCTGTGAAAACGCTTGGAGATGTGGGCAGGAATATAGCCACCGCATTCAAGGACAAGAAATTCGTTGTGATGATGCTTCTTATCGCAGGGTTCTGGGCACTTTATGCCACAACACTTGCCCCCTTCATCATGATCATGTACGGATATCGGTTCATACCGATATGGATACCTGTCATCCTTCTTGGAGTGATCAATCCGGGGACCATCATATTACTGGGTGCTCCTTTATCGAAATATGCCGAGAAGATCGAATCCATCAAGCTTCTCATGGGCGGGGTGTTCATCTATCTGATCGGGTTGACACTGATCACGGTATTTCTGGAGTATCTGGCGATAGTTGTCCTTGGAATGATCATCTATTCGATCGGAGAGTTCATGGTGGCTCCGGGATACCTGGCTTTCGTATCAAAACTGGCACCCAAGGAAAAAGTATCTGCCTACATCGGATGTAACTTCCTAGCATCATTTACGGGGATATTCGGTGGAGCCTTGATACTTGGTCTTCTTGCCAGTATTATCGCTGTGGACATGGCGAGGCCGCATTTCTATTTCGGATTGTTGATGGGATTCGGCCTTTTTGTGCTCATCCTGTTCATGTTGTACAACAGGGAATGGGGAAAGGATATCATAAATCGGGCAAAGAGGATAGAGATGGAGGAGACGGGAGCCCACGAGCACGAGATCGATGGAAGGAGGTTGAAAAGGGAGCCGCTTCTGTTCAAGATATTCGATTACAAAGCAACAATGGTCGTTGCGGCACTATTGATACCGGTATTCCTCGTCTCAACATACGCCATGGGCACCAATGTATTCTATCCGCCGGAATTGGATGAAGAGATCGATGTCAAAGAGATATGGATCGAGAAGACACAAGTGATCTCTGCAAACGATTATACCGAAGAGAGTGCATCCACTGTGGTACCCTTCCAGATAAAAGGGATCGTGAAGAACATATCGGTATCTCTTTCCTGGGACGATGAACCACCGAATAGACCAATGCTTCAGGATAATGAACCGGATTCCTTCTCGGTCGAGCTTTTCGCTCCCAATGGGACCGTCGCTCTGGAGCAGGACAGCGGGAACAGTCCACTATCCATTGATCTCAAAGCTTCCGAGGAACAAGAGTTCGAAGAAGGGGATTGGACCATTGTCGTGACCTGTACTTCAGCGGGAGATGTTGCGGGCAGGTTCTTTGGCCTCATTGGTTACGCTGATAACGGCAACGAATGGGACATGAGGATCAATGTGGACTACCTTGAATTGGTCCCACCCGAAGATGAAGTGTCCTGATCATAGACCGAGA
>JAYEPK010000626.1:0-1441 GCA_034723935.1 Thermoplasmatota archaeon | reverse complement strand
GGCGTTTTCACTCTGCTCGCAGTATCTTATCGCCCGTTTTCGGGCCCCTTTAGTGTGCTCCGAACCAGGCGTGATAATTACCTTTGCACCGTAGGCCATGATGATCTGCCTTCTCTCAACGGAGGCAAGCTCGCTCATGTAGATCCTGACCTTGAAATCAAGTACCGCACCCAGAAGAGCGATCGCTATTGCCGTGTTGCCCGAGCTTGCTTCCACAACCTCGGTATCCGGGGTTATGCTCCCATCTGCGATCCCGGCCTTTATCATGGACAGCACAGGTCTGTCCTTCACCGACATCGGGTTGAATAGTTCGAGCTTTGCATAGATGTTGGCTGAAGGATCGGGGAAAAGTCTGTTCAACTTTAAAAGGGGCGTACTGCCGATCAGAAGAGTCAAGTCGTCTACAGCTTTCATATCACTTGGATACAAGGAGAATTAGAAATAGGTTTTTCATCAAGTAACCATGGTCATGTCGAAAACTGAAATTGGTCGAACAAGGTTCAAATAGGTCTCGAAAGGATGATATGATATTCCAGATACCGAGGACTCTTCATGAAAGGATCAAGAGAGTATCCACGTGGGCCGTTGAAAACCGCACTGAAGATCGCAAATGTAGTGGACGGTATGGGGGGAAAATGCTCCATGGTCCACGGTGCCGAGAAGATGTTGAAGAAGGTGAACCAGGAATTCTACACGATCGTGGGTGTTGCCGAGGATTACGGGCTCCTGGTGAACATGAACAATGTACTTATCACTACACGGTTGTACCAGGATCTGAAGTTCTCATACAATGAAGAGGATAGAAAGCGGGCCTTGATGGTGATATTCCTCCGCCCCAGATTGTTCAAGAAGATATACCATAGATATACCGGGGAGAAGCTTCCGGTGGAGATACTCGACAAGATCCTTATCAGGGAATACGGAATAGGTGACAGGATCGCATCAACTGTAGCCAAGTATTTCATCACCGGAGCAAGGATGATAAAGCTCCTGGATACGGATGATCATTTCATTGTTCCAGCGGAGAAAACACCAGATGGACAAGACCCTGGAACGAAAGAGGTCGATGAAGCTCCCATTATGGCAGAGAACAATACCGACATATTATCAGAGGATGAAGGGCCAGATGATATGAACGGCTCAGGGTCCATTGATGAGTTCGAGGAGAAGGAGGCAGGGGTCGGTGTTTACAACATCCGAATAAAAGGTCCGGATATTGATCTTGACCTTGAGATAACGGATATGGATGATCTTGCCCTTATCAACGCAATACTCGGCAAGGTCGAGAAACGGCTTGGCCTCCTGATGGATGATGAAGAGTTCAACGATCTGTTATCGAAACTGGAGAAGGACCTTCTCATCGAAGAGAACGAATGAAAAGGTGTTTTGGATCATTCAATAACGACATGAAGCTCCACACGTCCCTATAGATCCCAACCAT
>JAYEPK010000625.1:0-1443 GCA_034723935.1 Thermoplasmatota archaeon | reverse complement strand
CCTCCTATTATCTCTCCTTGTATGCTCATGGATCTGTTTTTTCCTACCTTGTCAACTCCTGCATTCTGTCCCTTGAGACCAGATCATCAAGATGATATGCTTGAACATGAGAGTGCTCTGGGTATCATATGGATATCTCCAGATCATAATGCCCAGTGTTTTCTGGATAGAATGAAAAAATTCGATTTATCCTCATTATTCATTAAACAGGGAGTGACCTCGACAACACGATCGCTGAGCTGATCCTTGATCTGATCTATCAACATCTGCTTTATGGGAATGTTCAGAAAAGGTAGTTTCAGCTCAATTATGACCTTGTTCTCCTTTTCCCTTATCCTGCCTATCATTCCAAGTTCCACAAGATCAAGGTTAATTTCAGGATGCTTCAATTCCTTGAGGATCTCTTTGATTTCATTCATAACATCACCTTTTAGCTCAATGCTCCGATCTGTCAGATTCATCTCCATCCGTTTCCGGATCCTTGTCCACGACCCTTTCCCCGTCCCATTCCACGGCCATGACCGGAACGGCCCCCCATCCCATGCCCCCGACCCATACCATATCCTGTCCGTTTGGGGTTGCTGTCAAGACCATCCACCCCATCAAGGATTATCGCTCCTTTCGGACATGCTTTTGCCGCCTCTTTGATACATGACGACTCGTCATTTTTTACCTGAGCCATACCATTCGTAACCTGAAAACCTTCCGGACAGACATTCTCGCAGATACCGCAACCTATACATCGGTCATTGTTTATTTTAACCATCACATTTCACATCCTATCTGTTCAAAAGCAACACCCGGGAAAGTGAAAGACTTCGATCCATCTCGACGTAAAGACATTTTGGATGGGGGCCAGCTGATAGAATGAAAAGAACATACAAGACCATTCCAGCCAATATTTTCGAGATTTTCCGAGGGAGACCGGGATCGGCTGTGCAACATAAACGCACATTGGTTTTTGCAATTTAAACCTTTTGGACCTGGACTGTCAATAGGATACGCTTCTGATCGGGATCGATCTTCCGGTATGGTCCTCACATGATCTTTGAACGATTTCTGTATGTCTACAACCTGAAGATACCCAATAGTCCCTCATCCACTCCGGGTGAGATTATTCCATTTCCGGAAAGGATATCAAAGTAATTCTTTACCTTCTCCACTAACCTGTCTCCGCTCACATAGTTAAAATTCACTCTATCGAGGAACAGCTCCACCCGATCCACAGGTTGCCGCATCATATCGAATGATAACCTTGCAGCTTCCTTTCTATGTTGATCCACCCACTCAATTGCTGACTTCAACTCCTCCAGGAGAACTCTGGTGATCTCCGGATTTTTCCTCACGAATTCTCCCTTGAGAACTATGCCGGCATTCGGAAAGCTTCCGAATCCAACATTGATCCTATTCCAGATCCTGTTGTAAGGGATAATTGATATCTCT
>JAYEPK010000624.1:0-23274 GCA_034723935.1 Thermoplasmatota archaeon | reverse complement strand
AATCAATGATGAAGGAAGAATATTGGAACGAGGCCTAAATATAGCAGAAACACAAAAAGAAATCTTATCATCGATGGTGGCAAAATATGGAAAACAAATTTTTTAGACAAAGGGTGCGGAATGTAGGTTGTTATCTTCAATTCAAACATTATCAGTTGCTACAAAATGTTTGTTAACTGAAGTTACAGACCATCAATCTCTGAGTTCCGGAATGATGTCCTTCCACCTCTTGACAACTCTGAGGAAGGTATCATCTTCGTCAGATCGTCTTCTTTCTTCAGTCATCAGATAAATTCATGAATTCCATTGTATAAAATGTTAATCCATTATTCACTGGACAGACTTATTCCCCCTCTCCTTCCGGTTCCATAACCCATCAACATACCCCTTCCGATCTTTCTCAGAATCCTCCGAAGAAAGATCTTCAGGAGGAACTAATCAATGAGCTGGCCGAACCATCTTACAAAGCTATCGAACGAAGGCTACAAACATTTTGTTGCCAAAGCGGTCCTCTTCTGGATCCTCAGTAACATGAAGCATGATGTCTCATCCGAATGGAAGGTCCCGAATGGTTATGTCGATCTCTGCGATAAGACAACAAGGACCTTGTATGAGATCGAGTTCCATGTTTCGAGGAAGTACCGGAACCGGAAGATCGAGCAATACAGGATGCCGGGTTACGAGATCATCATTGTTGATTGTTCCAAGCTTCCTGCGGATGATGATGATATTCGTTCTTATCTGGAACAATTCATAGTACCTTACTGATATAATCAACTCAAATTCCTATTGTTGAATTTCATAATACTATGGTTGTTCTGAATCTGGTATACATTTAACTTTATTCCAACCAGGATATATTCGAGTTTTTATTATTTCTAAAGTGCTACTTCCATATGAACAGATATAAAAATAATATTTAAAAATAACTGAATTATTATAGTTCAAATAAACATATGTATAATAACCATCAATAGTTTTATTTTTTGATTCATCATTCAATTTTTCTTCATCAACTTGATATCCAAAGTCATCTCCATCATAATCAATCAAAGGAAATTCTGAAATGGGAATCTCATCTTTATCTATTTCTTTATCTATCTTTATATTTACAGAATTATTAAAACGCATAATCATAAAATTCGTGGTGTTTTCATATTTGTATGAAAAAGTAGTCATTGAATCTTTGTTATTTAATATGGTTGGGTCAAACATTTTTTGAATTGGAATCTTTACATAACCTATAGATGAGTTTTCTTCATCTACTTCAAGCATTAAATCGAATTGTGTTTCTACTTTAATTTCTTCTTCTAAACACCCAATTAATAATGAAGAAATAATTAGTATTATTAAAATAATACTAAATTTATTCTCCATTTAATGTCCCTCCTTTGCATACTGTATCCCAGCAGGCATTATGGCTTCCCATTCTGTTGAAGTGTAATCAACATGGTATATAATCCACATATAATTCATACAGGTCTTTGGATTTGGGTTTAGTCTATCTTGATCTTCCAATCCATCATTATCTCTATCGAGCATCAATCCCAAATTGTGACCCAGTTCATGCATAAACACCCCTGCTTGTCTTTCAGCCTTATCTGGATTAAGAAATTTTCCTGCTTCTGATTTTACCATAAAATCATCTGCATCTTTTACTTCAATCCCAGTTCCATGGTAATTTGAGTTGTAGGAGTTTGTTCCTTTGATATTCAACTTTTCAGCAATTCCCCAGTGTGTTCCTTTACTATCACGTGTATCCTTACAAAATAAACAATAATGAAAGATCTTGCCTCTTTTATCCCAATCAAAATTTTCTTCTTTTATATCATCGAACTCATCGAAGGTTGTACTTTCTTCATAATCAATTTTGTCTCCCCCGCCCATGCATCCGTCATCCGCAGGAAACTTGTTTCCGAGGATGCAGACCGATCTCTGATCGGTTGGAGCGAAGCGGGCATCGATGTGCAAAGATATTTCATGATGCTCAAAAGAGTTAACAACTTTATATTGTGCATCCTTGTGAAACCGAAATTCGAAATCCACCTCAGGTTGATACCAACCTCCACCATCTGCCTCCTTTACCCATTTTCCTTCCATTATCTCATGCATCCAATCAACCTCCACAAATATATCTTTTCTGTTTGGATTTGAACCCCATTGTTGGTGGTAATATTCTGTCAGATCCGGCAATCCATCATCATCTTTATCATCATTGGCATCATAGCTCTCCTGCTAATAACAGCAGGCATAATTCTTGTGATAGTAATGAAAGGTAAAGGGAAGAAAGAAGAGCTCCCCGAGCAGGAAGAGAATGACTTCGATGACATTTCAAATGATAACCTTGATACGGACCAATCGGAAGGGGAACGATCCGGAGATGAAGTACCAATGCAAGAAGACATTCTTCAGGAGAACTCTTCTGATACACTGGATGAACCAAATATTGATGATCATCAATTTGAACATATTCCATTATCGGATCAGGAAGAAGTTGACAGATTGGGAGATATCCTCGATAATGACCCTCAAGAAGCATTTGCTGAAAAACAGATCTAAGATATCAGAAACTGTTTTCAAATATGTTCCAAACCGGACATTCATTTCATCAGGAGGCCTTTCTGGCCTGATAATGAGCTCTCTTGGAAAGAAGAATGCTCTTCTTGTATTCCCTCATCGAAAATGATTCCTTGGCGCTGTTGTAGGTCTTGTATGCCGTTGTGATGTTTGCGCCCTTCTTCTTTTCAGTAAGTATCTCGACGTGAGCATTGTTTAGCTCGTCAAAGGCCTTGTCCCTGAGAGACTGCTGGTCGAGTTCGGACAACATGATCCGTGCCAATGTGATCATCTGCCTACCCTTGTCGAACTCGTCCTTTTCAAAGTTCCCCTTGGCGTTCTCGAAGAGCATCCGGGCCTTTGAAGTGTCAATACCCTTGGAACTCAGCTCCCCTAGTCTGTAAGAAACATCCCTTTCCATCTCATCCGCCTGCATGGACCTGAACACATAGAGGAACTGTTTTATGTTCTGAAGTTCCAGCTGTTCCACCATGTCCCGTGCTTCCTCGCTGAGTGACTTCGCCGCCTTGAACTTCTTCTCCCTGAAGAGCTCCCTGGACCTGTTCAGTTTCTCTTCTGCCGGTTTCAGATCCTTTGTGATACCCGAGAAATTGTCGATAAGATAATGGATCATTGCATCGGTGAACTCGATGGTCTCAAGAGCTGTTTCCCTCATATTCCTCCTTACGATCTCCTTTATCGACGATCTTACGGAGTGTATCAGTTTCTCGGCGTTCTCGGTCCTTGATTCATCGAGCGCAACTTTCACCCGGGAAAGCAGGTTCTCGGCAGTCGAGACATTGGACCCCAGGGTCTTCAATCTTGTGAGCATCTGCTTCACCTGCCCCACCTCCTCCTTCAACTGCATGCCGCTCTCCTTGCGGTGGTAGTTATCAATATTCTCCATGATCATCCGGATGATATTCTCGGTCTCATCGAACTCATCCTTGCGGAAATGATCTCCCGCTTCCTTGAAGAGCTTGTTCAGATCGGTATCGTCAACACCTCTCTCTTTGAACTCCGTTATTGCTTTCCGGGCCTCGACCATTCGTTTCTTGACCAATTCCCCCATATAGGGTCCTTTCTTCCTGTCAAGAAGGTCCTCCACTTCTGTCAATTTTCCAGCGATCTTCTCGAGGGGCGGAGAGTCCTCATCGAGCACTTTCTTCACCTCTCTGATCAAACGGGTTATCTTCTTGGAACCTTTCAGACCAGCGGCCTTCAGATCGATGTAGAATTCTTCCAACCTCTCACATCTGGCCTTCTCGATACCCAGATCATGAAGGGTTCTGATCTCCTCTCCGAGCTCCAGGATGGAACTGAACTTGGAGACGGCCTTTTCATCTTCTCCGCACTGGTGGAACTCCATTCCTTCCTCGAACACTCTGGTCAGATCACTCGTATCGACATCCTGCGATCCCAGTTCGGACAGGTACCGTGTGATCTGTTCGATGTAACTCTCTGCGGTCGTGCTCCGGAAGGAGTCCAATTTTGCGACCGCTCCGATCCGGGCCATTTCCAGAAATCCCTTGGACCTGTCAATCTCACCATCACGGAAAAGAATGTCAGCATTCTCCATTATCTCCTCCTCATCATCGGCAGGTATGCCAAGTTCCTTTAACTCTTCCACCCTTGTCTGAAGTGATGACCTGATCGTGAGATACTCTTCCTCATGATATTCCATGATCAGTTCATCCATTATCCTGTTGGAACTTTCGACCTTGTCCTGGGACGTCTCGACATCACCCAGTTCAAAAAGCTCGGTGGCATCGGAGAGATAGGACTTTGCCTGCTCGACATCCAGGCCCTTTCTATTGGCATCCACGATCCTGGCCCTGAGCTCGGTGATGCTCCTCTGCACCTTCTGGACAAGAACAGGACCCTGGTTCTTCTGAAGTGCATTTGTCAGTTGATAGTTGATCTCCTCGCATTGGTCAAGATCTCCTTTACGAAGAGCTTCCTTGAGCTCTTCGATCAACCTGTTCTCATGATCCGTATTGACACCCATCTCGTTCATGTTCCCGAGGAGGATCTCCGATGTCTTGATGGAACTCTCGATGAGGTTCTTCTTCATCTGCATTCTCTTCTCGTTCAGACTGACCTTGATCCCTTCCAACAAATGCTCTGCCTGATCGAAATCTCCCTCTGTCATCTGCTCCCCGGCAAGCTTGAACAACTCCCTCTCTTCTATCGTTTCAATATTCTCCCCATCGGAGACCATGAGGAGTGTATTGACCTCATCATAATAGGTCTGTACGACTTCCCTCCGCTTTCCCGTTTCCTTGTCCACCATCGATTTGTCAAGGAACTTCATTACACGTTCCATCAGCTTGTGGGATGATTCGTAATCCTCCCTTTCATAAGCGTCCTGGGCCATATTGAGATTATCCCTGGACAGTTCCAGTTCCATATCAAGTCCCGTGGCTCTTTCCATGATGTCCTCGACAGATTCGAGATTGCTCTGATAATGCGTTCTGAAGTAGTCCTCACGCTTTGAGTTGAAGGTCTCCTGCGCCCTTTCAACGGTGTCCATTGCCGTATCATAATCCTCGTTCTGGAAAAGACCCTCGGCTTCTGACAGCATGCTCTGTACATCATCTACCTCAAGGCCATCCAGAACGGTCTCCTCTATCTGTTTCTGAACATCGATTATGGTCTCGGGGATCGCGAGTGAGATGTGACTCTTGAATATCTCCTCAGATACCTCCTCCGCCTTGTCCAGATTATCCAATGCTGCAGCGGGATCACCATTTTCACTGCTTCTGTTTGCGATCTTGACATAATTCCTGGCGGCATCGGCCTCGAGACCCATTACCTCGAGCCTCCCTACTTTTTTCAATACATTATCCATTTTCCTGGGTATCTGCTCCTTGTAGAAGGTTTCCTTCGCTCCGTTCAGATGTTCCCTGATATCCAGGGTCACGGAGTATGCCTGCTCGTAATCCTCGCTCATGAAAAGTCTTTCAGCCTCGATAAGAAGGGTCTCGGATTCCAGCGTATTGATCCCCAGATCACCCATGCTGGCAATATCCTCTTTCAGCTCCTTAATCGAACCAAGGGCGCCCTCGGAATAATACATGCTCTTCTCCGAGTCTATCGTCTCCCTGGCCTTCATCACGACCTCGTTCACCTCTTCCAACCTGTCATCCTGGAAAAGCGTTTCAGCTTCCTCGACCATTCCTCCGACATCGGAGATATCAAGCCCCAACTGGTCCGTTTCATCCATGAAGCCTTTCAATTCCTGCAGATCGTTCTCTATCTGGGACCTTTTCTCCTCCTTCCATTGGCTCTTCACATCATTCTCTATCTGACCCGCCAGTCTTCCAGCCTCTTTGATCTTACCACTGCCGAGAAGCTCCTTTGCCATTTCAAGCTCTTCCTTCTTTCCCTCCACATCAACACCTGACCTGGAGGCCTCGTCGAACAGGAACTCTGCGGAATCTATCTGCTCTTCGACATCCTTGATCAGGGATTCGTTCTCTATTTCATTGATCTCATCCTTTAAGTTCTTGAGGGTTTTCCCGGAAGTTAGATAATCCCTATCCCTGTGATGTTTGCTGGCATCATCCAGTTTGGATTGTAGATCGGATACGTTGACGTTCCTGTCGCCAAGTTCTTCAAGAGAGGATTGAAGGTCCGTTGCCCAATCATCATAATTATCCCTGAAGAATTCGGATATCTCACCATTGACCTCTTTCCTGATGTTAGCTATCTCGGACCGATACTCCTCTTCCTCCAGGGAAGATAACCTGGTTTCGAAATCGTAGAAACGGTCCTGATATTTTTCAAGACGATCACTTGGTAGGTTGAGAGAGTTGAGAAGGCCCAACATGGATTCCTTTTCCGACCCCAGTTTTTCTTTCCTGACCTCGACGATCCTGTCCTTGATCCTCACCTCAACGGCCGACACCTTCCCATCTATGCCTGTGCTCAGGACATCATCCTGGAGGAACATTCGTTCTATGTCTGCAATATCATCCTTAAGCTCCTCCATTTCAATGTCCTCGTTCAACAGGACCTCGTATCCTGAAAGGAAATGGCCATAGTCCTCCTGGATCCTGACCAGGGACATTTCATCATCGGCATGACCCAGGATGCTCTCTGCGATCGACAGGTACTCCATGGCTTCGGTGATGTCACGGGACATAAGAGCAGAGGATACCCTCTCCTTCAGGTCCATCAGATCATTGCGGTCGGTCTCATCCGATATGGATGGGATCCTCTCTTCCAGGGTTTTCATCCTCTCCGTGACCTGACCCTCAAAATTATCGAACAATGTGGACCTCACTTCCTCGAGCAGATCTGTGGACCCTTCCATGAACTTCTTAGGTGACATCTTTGTCTGGTCCCTTGCAACCTTCTCCACCTTCCTGGAATATTCTTCCAGATCTATGAGGGAACCATACTCCTCGATAAGATCATTGACCTCAAGGATCGATACAGCCCCCTTTCTCCTGAAGAACTCGTTCTCGACCCTCGATACGTTCTTGTTCAATCTCTTCATCGTTGTATTGGCATCTCCCATCTTGTTGCTCTTCATCATGCTCTCGAGCTTGCTCATATCCTTCTCCATTGAACTGTTCTCGAATCCGTATTTCTTGAACTCCTCCATGGTCTTCATCAACTGTTCCACATCTTCCTTTATCACCTTGAACCTATCCTTTGCGACATCATCCGACAGATCGGATTGGATGGTTGTGTAAAGGATATTGGAATATACCAGAGAATTGTCAATATCGCCCTTTTCCACCAGTTTGACCGTCTTCTTGAAATGCTTCCTGGCCTCATCTATCCTGGTCTTCCCATCTGCGATCTCGATATAACTATCAAAGGACCTTTCCATGGATGACCAGGCCTGTCCAAGAGTTATATCCGGGAATCCGGAGAGCAAAACACCCACAGAAGACCTCAGCTCTTCCAGTGCCTCGAAGGTCCCGGCCCTATCATTGCCATCTATGGACCTTTCCACCCTGGCAAGGATCTCACCTGGACCGGTGGGGTCCTGCTTCTTTTCCTCAACAGCTTTGATGGACCGTCTTGCAAAGACCATGTTCATCAGGATCCTCTTATCAAGCCATTTATCCCAGATATCCGAGATACTACGCTCGAGGTCCTTCCTTTCCCTGACGATGCTTTTCTCACTACCCTTCTTCCTGGCCTTTTTCAAGTTCCTCAAACCGCCCCTCAGGCCTTTGATCGACATGCCAAGGTTCTTCAGTGTATCGATCCTGGACTCAACTTGATCCGATGAGGAACTGACCAGCTCTGTTTCCTCCTTCTTTTCCTCGGTCTTTCCCCTGGAAGTTCCCATTGGCAGCCCACCGTTATCGGGAGTTGGCACAACTCCTACACATACCTGTAATCCCCTTGATACCCAGGTAAAACATGTAACATTTATTAATATGCTCCTTCGAAAAGACCAGTATTATCAAGTGTCATTCTCGACCGATGAGCCTTCTCAGTCTCCTGAGGGGACCAAAACTCTGCTTCTTCTCGGCTACTGGTTCCAGTTCGGTTTCGATATCTTCCCGGGTCAATTCCTCAAGGACTGGTCTCCTGTCATCAGGCATCTCCTGAGCCTTCACTCTCTGCCGGACGCTTTTCCTCTTCTTCGTCTTGGTGATCTGGGGGGGGCTGTCCGAACTGGAGCTCTCCTGTTCAACAATGTTGGGTTTCACATGGGCCACTGGTCTATCGTTAGACGGACCTTCTTTCTCACCTTCGACCCTGGAACTCTTGGGTGGTTCCGGGGGAGGGGGCAGGTTGATCTGTCTCTGCTTCTTCTCCCGTTCGAACTTCCTCCTTTTCAGATCATCCTCCAACATCAGGACATTTGCGATCTTTCCCATGAGGTCCGCAGAAACCGGGATCTTTCCTTTCTCGAGGCGTGGTGGGTCCTTTTTCTGTGAAGATGAGGTATCCGGGAACCCCTGCTCCGGTGCTGGCCTGACCCCATCCTCCTTATCCGGACCAAGAAGCTGTTTGATACTCATTTCCCCCTGGGGGAATGTTTGAACAGGTTCGGCCTCAGGTACTACTTCCTGAGAAGGAATGGATGCGATCTCCGTGTCTTTCGTGATACCAGAGGAGAGCTCCTTGACAGGCTCGGGTTCATCGGAAATATACTTCTCCCTGACGAGCTCTTCCTTCATCTTAAGCAGCTCGTCCTGGATCGAGTCATGCTGCGATAGCCAGGAATCCTTTTCCGATCCGCCTTCCTCATCGTTACTGCCCATCTATCTTCTTCACCCGCCTAATCGAATATTGGACCAAGGACCGCAAGACCGTCTGACCTCAGATCCATAGCATGCAGTTCCATGGAATGTTCACAGGCCCTCATCTTCTCTACCTGGAGAAACCTGCTCAGGCGCCCCTGCCGTCTCTTGAGACCGAGATAGATAATTCCATCCGCCAGGAAACCCTCGTTTCCCAGAAGATTCGAATCCCCATCAGGTGACCTCTCCATGATTATGAAACTGTAGAGATTCAGGTCCCGGAGAAGCTGAAAGAAATGATACATCTTCTTCCTCATGTTCTCGTTACCTTCCATCAGTGAATAGAGTGCTCCAAGGGAATCAAGGGTGAAACTTGTGAACTGATCTCCCTTGATCTTCTTGAAATGCTTCAGCATCCTCTCCAGGAACTTCAGATAGTCCACAGCATCGGAATCTCCCCTGATATCCGTGAAATCCGTTATCTGAAGGTTCATACAGAGATCGATACCCAGGCTTTCCATGTTGCCCAGGTGTGATGAGACCGATTCTTCCAGTGTGGTATATACACCGAACTCTGTCGAATTGTTCAGGTATCTGGTCAGAAGTGAATATATGAAACTGGACTTCATCGAACCGGGGGGCCCGGTGACAAGAACTACTTTTGGTCTCTTGATATCGGTCTTGAACACTTTATCAAGACCGGTTACGGTGTTATGGAACACTTGGACGAACCTCCAGGCAAAATATCACTACCTGAGCTTTAGTATAAATCATTCCCATTTTAAGTATTGCGTCAATATTATTGATTATCGGAACGAAAGAGAGGACCCTTTCGACATTTTGATATAAACGAAGGGAGTATCCATTCCTGTGAGAAAATGTCTGTTACAGTGTTGATGGGCACCCAGTGGGGTGACGAGGGAAAGGGAAAGATCACCGATATCCTAAGCAACGTGTCCGATGCGGTTGTGAGATACCAGGGTGGGAACAATGCTGGACATACGATCGTGGTCAAAAATAAGACCTACAAACTGCATATCGTACCATCCGGGGTCCTCCGCGAGGGAAAATTGGCAGTAATAGGCGATGGGTGTGTTGTTGACCCCTGGGTCCTGAAGGGTGAACTGGACAAGCTCATGGATCTCGACGTAAGGATCGACAACGTGATCCTTTCGGACAGGGCACATCTGATAATGCCCTACCACAGAGAGATCGATTCCCTACAGGAGGGATCAAAGAAAGAGGGCAAGAAGGTCGGAACGACCGGAAGAGGTATTGGTCCCTGTTATCAGGACAAGGCCGCACGGACCGGAATAAGGGCCGGCGACCTGAAATTCCCCGAGCTCCTGAGAGAAAAGTTCGTAAACGGCATCAACTTGGCGGAGATGCATGCGAAAGCACTTGGATCTGAACTGAACCTTGAGGTAGAAGGGTCCCTGAACGAACTTATTGAGATCTCAAATGTCATAAGACCCCTGGTGCAGGATACCTCGATCGTTCTGAACAAGATGATCAAAGAAGGCAAGAACATCCTTCTGGAAGGGGCACAGGGAGCTTTTCTGGACCTGGATAAAGGGACCTATCCGTTCGTGACCTCCTCATCCTGCACCGCAGGTTATGCCTCGGCAGGTAGCGGTATTGGACCCCTCGAGATAGAGAAGGTCGTCGGAGTCGTTAAAGCCTATACGACAAGGGTCGGTGAGGGACCTTTTCCGACAGAACTGAAAAACAAGATGGGAGAACGGATACAGGAGAAAGGTCATGAGTTCGGAACGACCACAGAGAGACCGCGCAGATGTGGATGGCTTGACCTTGTAATGGTGAGATCATCTGTCATGTGGAACTCCATCACAGATATTGCTCTGACAAAGATCGATATCCTTTCGGGGATCGACCCGTTGATGGTCTGCACGCATTACCAGCTTCCACAGGAGATCGCGGAAGAGCATGGACTTCCAACGGTATTGAGATATTTCCCATCTCACATCGAAATTCTCAAGGAAGCCGTTCCGGTCTACATGAAAGTGAATGGATGGAAGGACCTTGACCCCGAGGACTGGAAAGGTATCGAACAGAGCGGAGATATCCCGAGGGCAATAAGATCATATATCTCACTCATCGATAAGGAGGTCAACTCTTCTGTCACCATGCTCTCCTACGGAAAAGGCAGAGAGCAGACCATTGACCTCGGTGGAGATCTGATCTGATGAGTGTGGAAGGATCGAATGATAGATGGAACTACCTGATCAACGCGCTGAAAAGGAAAGGTATCATCAGATCGGATCAGGTCGAAAGAGCGCTCAGCACTGTGCCAAGAGATTTGTTCGTACCGGAAAACCTTATGGACACGGCATACAACGACCGGCCCCTTCCCATCGGAAATGGACAGACCATTTCCGCCCCTCACATGGTGGCCATCATGGCAGAGGAAATAAGGATCGAACCTGGAATGAAGATATTGGAGATAGGTACTGGATCAGGATACCATGCTGCAGTGATCTCACACATTACCGGGGAAAAGGGACGAGTATTCTCTATCGAGAGGATCCATTCCCTGGTGATCGAAGCCCGAAGGAACCTGTCGGAAACCGGGATCGAGAACGTTACAGTGGTCGAGGGAGACGGTTCGATAGGACTTGAAAAGGAGGCGCCTTATGATAGGATATACTATACCTGTGCAGCACCAGAGGTCCCCGGGATCGTCAAGGAACAGGTCAAGGACGGGGGTATCATCCTTGCAGTTGTCGGTCCCAAAAATGACACTCAGCAGCTGATAAGATATGATAGAAAAGGAGACAAGCTGAGGAAAAAGAAATTGACCTACTGCATGTTCGTTCCACTTCTAGGTGAAAAAGGCTACTGATCTCGTTCCACGACAAATGGACTGCCGTGTCCGGGTATTATCTTCCGGGCACGATCAAGAACGACCCTCCGACTCTTTTCAAGGAGTTCCTGATCGACTGCCAGTTCATCCTTCATCCGGATCAGCGTATCTCTCTCCAGACCGACCATCTTATCCTTCTGGAACCAGAATAGGTCCCCGCATACGGCAACCGTTCCCCGGGTGGTATCAACGAGCAGGGATGAACACTCCAGTGTATGTCCAGGTGTCTTCAGGATATCGATCCCCGTACCGGGGATCACCCCCTCATGTTCGGTGATCATATCATCGTCATACATCCATCTCTGGTCCATTACAACAGCATCCTTGAATTGGGAGGTGTTCAATGTATGGTCCAGATGATAGTGCGTTAGAAAGACCACATCGATCTCCTCGGGCCATACGGAAAGCAGTTCCAATTTCTCGAGAATTTCATGATGGCTCCCCGGATCCACCAGAACCTTCTTTCCTCTGTCCGTGATCAACGTGGTGTTGGGAGATGCGGTCCAACCATTTACCCGTTTCACTGCATAGCCAGGAATTAAAAGCTTCACCTCTGCCATGGTCTATTCAATAAGAGGGAAGCTTTATCAAACTTCTTGTTTGATTCTCTATTATAAGAAAATCAGAGACCAAACTCCAATGCTTCGGCGGACCTCTCGGCCCTGAAGGAACCATTTACCTCTTTCACATCCAGAAGGGGCCGTACCTTGAATCCGAGCAGCTCTTCGAGGGCTCTTCTGTCATCCAATGCCATTTTGTTGAAGAGGATCAGGCCCATTTCGATCTCCCATCCAGTTCTCTCAATACCGGATGCAAGGCTCTTGAAAGTTCCTCCGGTGGATAGGACATCATCCACCAGGATAAGCCGCCCAGGTTCCTCTGGAAGGTTGATAAAAAGATCGGTCGTGGAGTAACCCGTTCTCTGAACGGTGTTGACCTCGCCTTTCAGTCCGTAACCCCTTTTTCTGGCAATTGAAAAGGGCAATCCGGAATTTATCGAGATCAGAGTTGCCAGATGGATACCCATGGCCTCGGCGGTCAATATCAGGTCAACATCCTGATGCAAGGGAAACAACCCCATCAGGCTCTCAGCCGTATCCTCCAGCATTTCCAGCGAGATAAGAGGAACGCCGTCTGAAAGGGGATGAACAAAATATCGGTAGCTTCCCCTGTCTATGACCGGCGCAGTTTCAATCGATTCTATCAATCTATCAATATGTGTGCTCATTCCTTACCCTCCACGAACTCGATCTCAGAGAAGAACCTCCGGGGAGACATGAAATCTTCCAAGGACCTCTTTCAATTAACCGCATAGCAACCTATCTTATTCAACTATCGGTTTTCCCAGGATCTTCACTGTTTCCACCAGTAGCTCCCTGACCATGTCCCATTTGCCACTGGCAGAGGCAAGTATATCGTTGAAGTCCAGCTCTTCCTCTCCGATACCATTTGCATAATTATCGACCGTTGTGATCCCGGCCAGAGGCAATCCCATCTCGCACGAGATCGTGCATTCGGACCCCAGGCTCATTCCAACGAGATCGCCGAACCTCGATAGCATCCTTATCTCGGCCTTTGTCTCCAACCTCGGACCCCGTGTCTGAACGTAGATACCTCCATCATTGACGTCAAGGTCCACATTCCAAGAAGCCCTTACCAGTGCACTGCGGAGCCGATGGTCCAGTTTGGGGGTGATATGATGTATTCCCGATCTGAAAATGGTTGCACCGGAATACAGATCCAAATAATCCTCCGGAACCCAGATAGAAGGGACCTTGATATCACGTCTCAAGGCACCGGTGGAACAGATCGAGATCACACCCTCGACATCTTCCATCAGAAGGGCTCCAATATTTGCTCGATGATCGATCATGTTCGGAGGAATGGACGGGGGAGAACCATGCCTTGCTATTATGATAAGCTCATCATTCCCGACCTTTACCAGACCAGGGGCCGTCGATGGGAGTCCGTATTCGCTTTCCATACGATCCTTGAACATGAGCCCCCCTGGAAATACCGAACCTGTGAGAACCCCTAATTTCATGAAGGGTCATGAGATTATTAGGACTAAACCATTTCCATCATGTCTGCTGGTCGTGGATCGTGGAGCCGTTATCGGAAGGATAGAACGTAGCAGATCTATTGTCCCTTCTGTAATTGATGACCCCCGCCCTGATCAGGTTCTTGACATGATAGTTGACGACCTGCCTTGACACACCTATCATCCTCCCGACCTGCTCCATTGTAACTCCAGGGTTCTCGAGAACGACGTTGAAGATCTCCTCCTGCTTTGAAACGTTCTTCTTCAACTTGGATATATTGACATTCGATGGATAATACCTCTTGTATATCCCATCATACATGGATTTGATGAAATCGTTCTGCTCCAGGACCCTCAAATGATAGGCCAGTGTTCCATTGTTGAGATCGAGGTTCCTCTTTATCGAGGAATAGTGATCTCCCGGATTGGCAATGATGTAACCTCTTATCAATCCCCGTATCTCATGGTTCAGAATGTCCTTCTTGCTCAATTTGGAATAGATAGAACCTCCGATGGTTGCCACGATCACCATGCCTATCTCGGTCCACACGAAGAATACGACCAGAGACACCAGAAGTCCAAGGATACCTCCCATCAGCATCCATGGCGGACCAGTTTCCTTCGAAGGGTCAGGGACGAGTCCGGCACCATCTGTGGTTGGATCACTGCCATCACCGATCGGATCTTTATCTTTGATGGGAGGGTCTTTCCTGATAGGGGGGGGAATGACCTCCGGCCTTTCCAGTTTGATATACTCCACCGATGAGACCTCGTGCCCATCACTGGCCCTGAAGAAAACGAATGAAGTATCCTCGATCGTATCCTTGAAATCGATCACCTTGGACCAGATCTTGAACCCCCATGCCTTTGTCCATTCTCCGTTTCCGATCCTGTATTCTACCATCCCCTCGTTCGAATCGGGATCTGTAACATGACCGGTGATCAACCAACCTCTGTTCCCGAGGAGTTCCTTTCCATCGAACTCGATCTCCGGTACATCGTTCACAGGCTCTATCTCAAGATCCAATCTGTCCATGATCGATCGGTTCCCATCCGTCATCTCCACCAGAATGAAATGCTCTCCTACAAGATCGTTCATGGGGGTTATGAAAAGATGCATCTCACCCTTGTAGTTCGACCCGTAAACATCGATATACGGACTCGAGGTATGGAAGATAAGTTCGTATCCTTCCATTCTCGTATCGGGGTCCATCAACCACCCATCAAGTCTTATCCTTGAAGGTGTGGACTGGTCCTCAAGGAGGTATATCTTCCCCGGATTGGTCCCAATTACCGGCGGTGCATCAACGTCCTGGATCTTGACCGCCATTATCGCCCTTGCAGCCCGCTCCCATCCGGAACCGGAATCCCTGGCATATAGCATTATCTTGAGCTCTCCCCCTACCCCTTCCGGAGAAGGTACGATCTTCAGGGTCCCTTCCACTATCTCCACATTCAGGGTTTCAACCAGTTCGATGGGATACGGATCTATGAGCTCGAACCTGAACTGCATCGGGTCTCCGTCAGGGTCATAGAAAACACCGGTCCGTCCGTCAAGGGGAATATGCGAGCTTTCATCCTCATCGAGCAATATCAAACCTGGAACTCCCACAACCCTTGGATTATCCTGCACCGGAGTGATATCAAGGACCACCGGATCCGAGACCACTGTTGTTCTGAGATCCGAAATCCTGAAGAAAAATTCCAGATCCCCGAAGAGGTCGGGGTATTTGAATGCCTGAGTGACAATATTGCCGTTCCTGTCCATGAAAACAATATCATCGGGTCCGTTCATCATCACAAGCGACACATCGAGACCCCGGGACAGAAGGTAATCGTCACTTATATGGTCACGAACATTGAAATGCGTCATCCCACTGGAACCTTCGGGTGCTGTTATCATGATAGGGAGGGTCTTGGCCACTACTGGAGGTGAATCATACTCCACGGATACAGGACCAATCCTGACACTTCCTCTGCTGGTCACTGCCACGGAAAAAGGTATCCAATCTCCCGTGAAGCTTTCTATTTCCAATGCTTGCTTCATGGAATCCTTGATCCCGGGTGCATTTGATATCTCAAGGTCAACATCGTAGTTGACCATCAGATCTCCAAACTGTATGAACCCTCCATTTCCACCGAGATCAAGGTCGTACCTTTCAAGATATGTTCCGAAGGAATTTGTGGTAACAGGCAGGTCCGGACCATCGATGATCAAGGGCTTGATCCCCACTGATGCACTCTTTCCAAAAGGAATGTCGAGATCCATCTCATCGCCACCGGATGAACAGGACATCACCATCTCACCTGCAGTGGCCCAGAATATCTCATGCTGTATGAACGATAGGTCCCGTCTCAGAGATATCATCCGATCGGGATCCACATCCTGTGGAGCAAGAGGCATTGAATCAAATGAATGGGACCTTCTCCAGATGAGATCACCCGGACCATCCGAACCGGGCAGGAGATGGTAGAGGCCGTTGAAAGTTGACAGATAAAGCATGTCCTTGCTTCCATTCGAATTCACAACCCCTCCAAAGGTGCTCCCCTTTAGCAACCTGGGGGTCGACCTCGTATGGTTGAAACCGATCCATTCCATCGCCAGTTCATCGTCATCGTTCATGTAAAGCAAGGCAGGGACCGAACCATTCCCGGTAATTATCACGATCTCCTCTTTTCCATTTCCATTGATATCAATTGAAGTGCCTATGTCCCCGGTACACCATTTCACTCCAGTATCCATACTGACATAGATCGGAGGAGTGGACGAGGACATGTATTCCATGATCGTGATATTGTCACCATCGCCGTTGTGGGGGAGCAGAACTATATCGCGATCGCCGTCACCATCCACATCGGCCGATACAAGTGAAGAAGCTTTGATCGATCGATCCGCCAGAACGGATGTTTTGAGCGTTCCATCGGAGGCGAGTTCATATGACATCAAACCTCCCCCCCTACCGTTCAGAGCAAGTATGGTCGGGGGGATGCTTCCCGGGATCATAGAAAAACCCGAGGCACCGGGATACAGATCATCGGAGATCATTTCCATCTTCATGTCTGATGTGGCATTTCCCACCAGAGCAACGATCTCCTGTCTATCCGGATCTGCTGGTCTGGAGATGACGACCATAGAAGGATGATCTACCTTTCTCCCTATTGCCCTCAAGTGGACAGGAGACCACACATCCGAAAGCAGGGAGGTCTTGAAGGTGGACCCGTTACCTGTAATTCCCTCTGCATATACCTTGCCATCATCCTCATCGAAATAGATGAACTCGAGGTTACCGTCACCATCCAGATCAGCCGTGTCTACCGCATCAAGATCGAAATCATTCTGACCCGAGATGAAAAGTTCCACGGAACATTTCGCCTCCGGGGAAGGAGGAGACGAAACATTGATGAATGCATCTTTGACGATCGCACCTTTGGGAAGATAGAACGATAGTCCGAAATGTGAACCATCGGCAAGTTCGGTCCTGGACCTCGTCCCATCGATGAAGGAATCCTGCTCGCCGAACTTCCCTTCCCTCCCGCCACCGAACTCCCATTCGAACCTGTTGTCCAGCCCGATATCAATGATTATACGGTCGGGCCTGTCGCATTCCGGGACCGTGCCAACGTTCAAAGAGGTCTGGAGTATCTCACCACTTCCCGGCAGTCTGATCGAGAGAGAAGGGTCCCTGCCAGCTTCAAAAAAATGGAGATCCACATAGGGGTCCGTATCCACGCCTTTGGAAACACCTTCGGAAACGGCCCCGTAAGCATTGTCCCCGATACCTGTGAAAATGGATAGAATCAGAACTGGTACTGTCATCAAACATAATGCGATCCTTATCTTTTGGATGGGGGAGCAACCAGTCATACCTTTCACAGAAATACTGATTTTCATGATATAAGTTATTAGTGGTTTGGCGTCTGCTAAACAATATAAGGTTTCTGGGTAAAAAAGCGGTGGGACGAAAATTAAAAATCGGAGCCCGATCAAAAGCATCGGGCCCCGAACGTACTAACCCCCACCCCCAAAATTGGATGATTCAAGCCATACCCCAGTATTTAAATGAATAAACGACTGGCTAGTTTGAATTTGTTATAGGATAAATAAACAGTGGATCGGCCCCGAAGGACCGATCTCGATCAGAGAAGAATTAAAAAAAGTTCTGAGATTACCAGGACCTCGGACTCCTCTCCTCGCGGGGACGGGCGACGTTCACCTTAAGAGGACGATCTCCCATCTCTTTTCCATCAAGCTCGGCGATGGCCGTCTTTGCCTCATCGTCATTGGGCATTTCGACGAAACCGAAACCCTTGGACCTGTTTGTGTACCTGTCAACTATGACCTTGACGGTGTCAACAGTACCGAATTCTTCAAAAGCCTGTCTCAAATCATTCTCTCCCGTCTCATATGGGAGATTTCCAACATATATGTTCATTATAGTACCCCCTGTGCCTGAGATCGGGGGCAAGAACCACCACAAACCAGACATAGAGCAATGAAATATATACTTCTATTACTTAAGATTATATGTAAAAACCGTTGCTATTGAGGTCATAGACCGCTCTTTTTTGGGGAAAAGAGACCCCACCACTCGATAATGTCGAAAAACGGAGAATAATACCACTTCTGATTTTTGAATTTGCGTTTTACAGGGACAATTATTAATATTTCCTTCTTTTATTTTCATAAAAAGGTGAATATCATGGCAAAGCTTGGAAAAGTGAAGGTTTTCTATCTTGCGGATGAGGACAAAAAGAAGAGCGCCAGCGGGAATGCAGAGGATATGGGGCCATATCTGGAGGTCAAACTCAGCCCCTCGAAGAGAAGGACAAAGTTCAATACGGTCCTCATCCCCTGGAACAGAGTGATCAAGGTAGTAGTTTTCTGATCAGGGATCAAAATACAATACCGATCACCTTTCCCCATATCAGTGGGAACTCTATTTTCGATCTCCGAAAAGATGAACTTCGAGGATCTTATCCGGTATGCATGCTCTTTGACATTTACGAGGGGAGCATATTCAGACCTCCGTCGGAGGCTCATTCCCTCATACTGCAGGCAACCATCGGTTGCTCCTGGAACAGGTGCACTTTCTGTACGGCCTTCGCCGGAAAGAACTTCAGGGCAAAGACGCTAAAAGAGTTGAAGGGCGATATTGAGATTGTCTACCCCCATTATTCCGATACCACGCGTATATTCCTTGCCGATGCGAACGCGCTGTGCATGGATACCGATGAACTGGCATCCATCCTTGAATATCTCTACTCGAAGTTCAGGAACCTTCGGAGGGTGACACTTTACGGGGGACCTATCGACATTCATGAAAAAACGGTTGATGAACTGAAGAGGCTCAGGGAAGCTGGCCTTTCCATGATCTACCTGGGTCTTGAAAGTGGTTCCGAAGAGGTCCTGAAAAAGGTCAAGAAAGGAGCCACTCCCGGGATGATGATAGAGGCCGGGAGAAAGATCAGAGAAGCGAAGATCAGGTTCTCGGTGATGGTCATACTGGGTCTCGGTGGCCAGGAGCTATCTGAAGAGCATGCAAGAGGAACGGCAAAGGTCCTGTCGGCGATGGACCCCGAGTATGCTGCAGCCCTGACACTCCTCCTTGAATCGGGAGCGGAGATACTGGAGGATATCAAAGCTGGTAAGATGACCTTGATAACTCCGGAGCAGTCCCTGAAAGAGATAAGGACGATCATCGAGGGAATGGATGTAACGCACTGCGTGTTCAGGTCCAACCATCCATCGAACTATGTTCCGATCAGGGGAACACTACCGGAAGACAAGGAGGAGATGCTCCGACAGATCGATGATGCACTCAAGGATCACAACTTCCGGCCCGAAACCTGGAGAGCTCTTTGATGTGTTATATGACCCAAGCGTTTTTATTTGATCTTGGAAATATGAGATGTGTTGTGGTAACACAGGTCAACTATCCCCATCGTACAGTCCGATATTTATCAGGTAAATGAACCAGAATGATCGATGGGTCATTCTTCCCAGTCAAGGACCTCCTCTTCCGGGTCAACTGCATTTTTCCTTCTAATTACAAGGACCGCCCCCAATAAGAGCAGGAGCAAAAGAGCTATTAATGGGATCATATAGAGAAGGGGATATCGTTTGGAAACTTCCTCTTCGGTATCTTCTCCCATGTCATCATCAGGCGTATCGTCCCCTTCAGGCTCTTCAATTACAGTTACGAGCAGGGTGTTGTTTGCAGTGTTCCCCTCCTCGTCCGTTACGGTCAAGGTAACGGTGTAATTACCAGACTCTTCGAAGTCAAAGGACGAAATGGGTCCGTACAATGTAACCGTTCCATTTGCATACTCGAACGTCCATGTGTAATTTATCTGACCTGAACTATCGTATGAATCCGATCCGTTGAAAATGACCTGGCTCCCCTGATAGATGGAAACGTTCTCACCGGCAATGCATATCGGGGGTGTGGCATCACGAACAAGGGCCGTGACAGAGATTGATGCATTGTTTCCCACTGCATCGCCTACATGAAGTGTTACATTGTAGTCCCCGGCATCATCAAGGCGGATATCCAGAAGCAGGCCGTATCTTTCAACGTTCATTCCAGGACCTGCTATGTTCCATGTGTGATTGGTTATCCCAACATTGTCCGTTGATGAGGAACCGTCCAGGGAAAGGATCTCGTGCTGGTCTATGTTGAGATCCCCTTCTATCATCGGTCGAGGCGGCCTGATGTCCAGAACGGTTATATTGTGATCTCCGCTGATCATTGATCCTGCCTCGTCCCTGATCGTAAGGATCACCGGATATTTTCCGGCGGTAGCAAACTCGAACCGGGGTCCGGACCCATAGAGCGTGATATTCTCTCCCTCGTATGAGAATTCCCAGGTCCAGTTGATAACACCGACATTGTCAATGCAAAATGATCCGTTGAAAAGATGGATCGTTCCCTGATCGATCACGATGTCTGCGATCCGTGGGATCTCCGGAGGTGTTGTGTCATTTACAGTGATCCGGAGTGTGTCAGTTCCATGGTTGCCCCTCTCATCTGTGACGTTCAGGACCACCTCAAAGGAGCCAGCTTCATGTATCGTGTAGGAGGCCTCTTCTTCAAAGAGGAAAATTGACATGTCGTTTATTGATATCTCCCAGGTCCAGTTGATCACCCCGATGTTGTCAGATGATCCCGATCCGTAAAGGATGAATTCCTCATGCTGGTTGACGGTCATATCCTGGCCTGCGGAAGCTGTTGGTTCTGTCGTGTCATTCACCTTAACGATGATGGTATCATCGTCTTTGTTTCCCGAGAGGTCCCGGACGGTCAGATTTACCGGGAAAATACCTGCATTATTGAATGTATGGGACGGGTTTGAACCGTACAGTATGATCTCTCCCTCTCTATCATTTGTCATCCATGTCCAGTTGACTATCCCAACATTGTCCGAGGACCCTGATCCGTTGAGATAGATCATTTCATGCTGGTCGATGGTGACATCCCATCCCGCATCCGCTTCAGGGTCTGTGGTGTCGAGAACGGTGACGTTGAAGATGTCGATGTCCATGTTCAATGCGTGGTCATTTACCTGAAGGTAGATCTTGTAAACCCCCACTTCATGGAACGTATGTTCTGTCAATTCGCCAAAAAGGGTGTTATTATCTCCGTCGTAAAAGGTCCATGTCCAGTTGACAATGCCATAATTGTCGGTGGAGTCGGACCCGTTGAACATCACCGTCTCATGCTGTCCTATGACAATATCCGATCCGGCATCCGCCACCGGAGTGATGTTCTCCCTTACCTCGAAGTGAACAGAAATGGTGGAAATGCCGTCTTCCTCATCGTTTGATATCAGTGTGATGAACGTGGAGTGGTTTCCAACCGGTAGTGAGGTGGCGTTAAGCGACAATGTGAAATTGCCATCGCCGTGATACGGAAGAGATCCTGTTCTATTCTTCGCACCGAGCCAGAAATCATCCGTATTATGTGTAAGCCGGATATCATCCATGCAGAAGACACCGGGGCCGTTTCCAAAGTAGTCGTAGGCGGACTCAGATGTGAATCTGAACTGGAACGAGTCATGGCTAGCGTTCTTTGGCAGACCGTAGATGTGTTCCGTGAAATATCCCTGCTGGTAGTTATCACCTAAGTGATCGCAAAGTCTGATCCACTGGCTCCTGTTGTCTTTGTATTCCAGATAGAGGTGGTCGTAGGATTCGGTAAGGTTCGAATACCCTCCCATTTCCAGGTGGAACGAGAGGTTGAGTTCCGTGTAGTTGGTCGTATCCATGACCCTGGAGGTCAAATTGTCACCGCAGAGCAGATCGATCGAATAAGGAAGGGAGGGAGGATAGAGCCCGTTCGTTCCGACACCAATTGTCAGGGAGTGGTTGATCCAATTCACTGCTGATACGTTCCTGTTAGAGAAGCCGTCGAAGAAAAGGCATTTCTCCTCGAGTTCGTAGGTCAGCTTCCCGTGGTCCTCATTTGTAAGTGAGATGTTGAACTCCTTGATCTCTCCTGTCCTCCACCAGAGATCTATCGATCCGTTGGTGTCCATATCAATGTCCGGATCTCCCGTGACCATGACGGATCTGTCAAGATGATTGTTCCAACCTATTTGCTCGCTCTTGTTCTCGACCTCGATCAGAACAGTATGCCAGCCGTCGTTTTGGGGGGTCCAGTTGAAGCCCACAAGAGAGGAGCTTCCCGAGGTCAGTTGCGGGAGCTTTGTTGAATTCACCTCATTCCCATCGATCTTCAAGGATACATTGATGGAGGATACATCCACTGTTCCGCTGTTTGTGACGGTTCCTCCGACCGTCCAGTTGATCCCGGCAGGTCCCGATGTGCTTACAAATATATCGGATACACAAAGATCGATAGATGTGGCGTTCACAGAGATATTTGCGATATAGGGTCTGAGATCGTGTTTTGTTATTGTTACCGTTATCGTTCCATCGTACAAGGGCAGAACGGAGATGTTAACGCTCCCGTTCTTGACGATCCCCACACCAAGTATCGACCCGTTCCTCGAGACGCAGACGGTTGCGTTCTCCTCGGACGCATTTACACGGATCTCTGTCTTCCCCGCATCGATACAGGTTTGATGGGAGGCTATTATTGTCTGCGGCTGGGCGGTCCAGATCTCCATTGTCGGATCGCCAAGGTAATGGAAGAGCTCGTATTCCAGTGTTTCAATTCCCCAGGTGTCTCCCCATGTGGAGGACATGAAGTATTTTGCATAGTTCAATACCTCTCCCATCCTGTAGATGCCTGTTTTATTCCCCAGGGATGTGTTCAATGAGGGGAATATTGCATCGTAGAGACCCTTGTAGAAGTAATCGTTGTATCCGCTGTAGCTTACCCTTGTAGCCGCCACGACGCCAACAGCACCTCCGCCTTCCTGGTTTACAAGATGCTCCGCGAAGGATTCCTCCGACGGTGTGAAAGGACCGAGTGCGGTCTCATTGTCGAAGTATCCGGTCAGGCAGTTGATGGAGAACACAACAGGGAGGAGATCATCGTTCTTCAGGTTTCTTACATTCGACGATGTGAACCGGGGTTCACCCCAGCCGTTGGTCCCCCCATGGTCCCTGTGTG
>JAYEPK010000623.1:0-1445 GCA_034723935.1 Thermoplasmatota archaeon | reverse complement strand
GCCTGCTTTGGAACCACTGCGTTCCCAAGGCACTTAATCCTGTCCACCCGGTTGGGAATCCCATCAACCACTCTACCCACGAAGGATTCAGACGAAGGGTCGAGTTCGGCGGGGTCTTTATCCCACCCATGTCCGAGAGCTGCGCATGTCCACCCGCTGTCCTTGATTTCGCTATGGCCTCTTCGCTCCAGTTCACTTCCCATGAATCGCTGCTCTGTGGTGTCGGCCACATCTTCTGTTCTGATAGCCTCACCGCGTTCTCCAGATACATCGCTCTTCTCTCTCCGCCATATACCTTCTTCCTCTCCATTATCTGCTCTATCGTCATATCCCTTGATTGAGACATTGGGGTGGGCCACTTCGGATTCGTTGACTCCCTCGGCTCTTTCAGCATCAGGTATTCCTTTGATGGCGTTCTCCATGTTTTCTTTCCCTCTTTTCGCATCATACGCAAGGATGAACATCCGTTCTCTTCTGTGGGGCGCTCCCACATCACTTGCTCGTAAATCCGTCCATCTCGCATCATACCCTGCTTCGGAAAGCTGTCCGAGAACAATGTCAAGTCCCCTATGAGTGAGAGCTGAGACGTTCTCCACGAAGACGAAGCTTGGTCGAACCTCATTAATGATTCTGTAAAACTCATACCAGAGTCCGCTTCTCGTATCCTTCTTAATACCTCTTCCTTTGCCAGCGTTCGAGATGTCCTGACACGGGAATCCTCCAATGATGATGTCCACCTTTCCACGCCACTTTGTTCCATCGAATGTTCTGATGTCATCCCAGATTGGGGCATCGTGGATTCTCCCCTCTTCGATTCGGCTTCGGAGGGTTGCAACCGCATAATGGTCTCTTTCGATGTAACATACCGTTCTGACCCATCTTTGAAGACCTGTTTCGAGTCCACCGATTCCGGCAAATAGAGCCATACCATTCAAAATCTCCACCTCGGGCAGTTAAAATGGTTACAGGTGTCATCACCACCACGCTTCCGCTTGATGCAGAAGCATCGCTTGGTTCGCCTGTTCTGGACATGGAACCTGCACCTCAGACTAAACTCTGTGAAGTTCAAATCGACCGCCTCGTTTCCATGACATAATCCTTGAGTTTCTTATAAACCTTCTCAAGAACGATAACGTCAAGTTTGTTGTGTTCGAAGATCATTTCAAGACAGTCCCTTCTGTGCTGATGCGTAGCTCCTATCCAGTAGTCTCCCTCAACGTGTGTCTTCCCGGGTATTCCTAGTGCGTTTGATACGACATGCATGCTCTTTCTGTGAAGCCTCATCCTGCTCTTTGCCATGAAGTAGACATCCTTGTGCCTGAGATCCATATACTTGGGGAAATCTATATTGTGTTTCAGGGCACGAGTCCTCAGAAAAGGCATATCGAAGTTGGTTCCATTGTATGTGAGGAGAGTATCGAACTTCTTCATGTCTTCGATGCACT
>JAYEPK010000622.1:0-1453 GCA_034723935.1 Thermoplasmatota archaeon | reverse complement strand
GGATACGATGACCGTTACAGTTGATGATATCTACAATCCAGTAGCTGTATCGCAGGGAGATATGGAGATCTCCAAGGATACCAATGTGGTATTCAATGGAACAGGATCTCATGATAGCAGTGGAATAAAGGAATACCATTGGACATTTGATTTCCATGGAGAGGACATTCATCTGACAGGACCAACACCAAATTTCACCTTTACAAGAACAGGGATCTTCCAGGTAACATTGAAAGTGATCGATAATTATGATCACTTCGGAGAGACTATTTTCAATGTATCCGTTCCAGATGTGGATAGACCTGTTGTCGATGCAGGTGAAGACATAACTGTAGATAATGGGGATACTGTAGATCTCGATGGATCAGGAACAACTGACGATAGTGGAATAGCCAATTACACCTGGTCGTTCAGATACAATGGTAACTTGATCTTCATAGATGGAATGGTCCAATCTTTCCTTTTTGAGATACCAGGAGTATATGATGTCACGCTGACGGTTACGGATGTTTTCGGCAATACCGGTTCTGACTCCATAACAGTAACTGTTCGTGATACAATTCCACCTGTAGCAAAGATAGTTGGTAGCCATACCCTCCTTGACGGTGAGATATGCAATCTGGACGGAACCAAATCAACTGACAATGGTAAGATCGTGAAGTATGTATGGACCTTTACAGACGACAAGATATACAACTTCGAAGAAGAGAAAATGTTGTATGATTTCAAGGTCAAAGGATATCACAACATAACCCTGACCGTCTGGGACGAATTCAACCTTTCAGATAGTACATGGGTAATAGTGGAAGTAGTGGATACTACAAGTCCAGTTGCAAATGCCGGTGAAGACCAAACAATTGGAGCAGGTCAAACGATAACTTTCAACGGATCTGCATCCACGGATGATGGAACCATTGTAAGTTGGGAATGGAATTTCGAATATGATGGAGAGCAAAAGGAGCTAGAAGGAGAAAAAGCCGAGTTTACTCTCTACATACCCGGCGAATATTCCGTTCTGCTTACTGTATTCGATCAATCCGGCAATTATGGTGAAGATACGGTATTGATAACTGTAACTGGTGCAATAGATGATGATGACGATGATATTAAGGATAATAATACTGAAGAAACAGAAAAGGAATTTCCGATCCTTCTGGTGATCATACCTTTAGTTATTGTTGTCCTTTTGATTATCGGTATTGTCGTGTTCCTGATTATGCGGAAGAAGAAACCTGAAGAGGATCAACCGAAAGAAGAGGAAAAGGATGATCTCGAAGATATGTTAGATTCCCTTCCTGAAGAGGAACCAGCTCTATCTGATCAAGAACAATCTATTCCACCTGAACCGGAGAACATCATCGACCAAGAAGGTGCATTCGATGACTACAACCTGCCTGATGATACCGAGGCTCCTCTTGTTGAAGAACCCTCTGAAGATATCCCCAGTGACCCC
>JAYEPK010000621.1:0-1455 GCA_034723935.1 Thermoplasmatota archaeon | reverse complement strand
CCTGATAGAGTATCGTGACGGTACGATCATCGATGTTGTAAGGAACATTGTTCCGAAGTATTACAAAGATGCGATATTCGTGGACAGAAATGTGAAGGATGTTGAACGAAGAGAGAATTGAAAACAAGGAGTTGAAAAAATGCCGGATCATGAAGAGAATAGAAAAGCAAAGATCATCTACACGAAGGTCGATGAAGCGCCAGCACTAGCAACATACTCCCTTTTACCCATTGTCAAGGCTTTTACAGATACCGCGGGAGTTTCCGTTGAAACAAGGAACATCTCACTTGCAGGAAGGACCACCGCAAAGTTCCCTGAAGGTCTTACCGAAGAACAGAAGGTACCCGATGACCTTGCGGAACTTGGTAAGCTCGTTAAAATACCGGAAGCCAATGTCATGAAGTTACCGTGCATCAGTGCTTCCATAATCCAACTCAAGGCTGCCGTCAAGGAACTCCAGGAACATGGGTATGATATTCCCGATTATCCTGATGAACCAAAGAGCGACAGGGAAATTGAGATAAAGGCCACATATGACAGGATCAAGGGAAGTGCCGTCAACCCGGTCCTGAGAGAAGGGAACTCCGACCGGAGAGCACCGGGTTCGGTGAAGAACTATGCAAGAAAAAACCCACATCACATGGGTGAATGGACCTCCGATTCAAAAGCCCACGTTGCTCACATGACAGAGGGTGACCTATTTTCCAACGAGATATCCACAACGATCACCGAAGATACAGCGGGAGATTCCAGGATTGAGTTCGTAGATCAAGATGGTAATATCGAAGTATTGAAGAAAATTACACCCCTTCTTGACGGTGAGGTGATCGATGCAACGGTCATGAGCAAGAACGCCCTGCGCTCGTTCTTAAAGGAGCAAATAGAGGATGCAAAGGAGAAGGGAATTCTGTTCTCGTTGCATCTGAAGGCAACCATGATGAAGGTCTCGGATCCCATCATCTTCGGCCATGTTGTGTCCGTTTTCTTCAACGAGGTCTTTGAAAAACATTCGGCCATCTTTTCCGAGCTTGGAATAGATCCCAACAATGGATTGGGCGATCTTTATGAAAAGATCAAGGAGCTATCCGATGAAAAAAGAGAGGAGATAGTATCAGATATCCAGGCTTGCCTTGAAAAGAGACCTGGCCTTGCCATGGTGAACTCGGAGAAGGGCATAACGAACCTCCATGTCTCAAGTGATGTGATCATAGATGCATCCATGCCAGCCGCCATAAGGAACTCGGGAAAGATGTGGGGCAAGGACGGCAAGCTCCATGATACGAAGTTTGTGATACCGGACAGCAGTTATGCCGGCGTGTATGAGACCGTCATGGACTTCTGCAAGAAGAACGGTGCTTTCGACCCAACCACAATGGGAACCGTCCCGAACGTGGGTCTCATGGCACAGAAGGCAGAGGAATACGGCTCCCATGACAAGACCTTCCAGTGCCCGGG
>JAYEPK010000620.1:0-6737 GCA_034723935.1 Thermoplasmatota archaeon | reverse complement strand
GTGTCGAAGGTATTTCATACGGACCTTCGACACATACATTCTTATTCAAAGTGAACTTCAATCCTGGTGTGGAGGTCTATCCCGAGAACCCTCAGGAATACCTTGAGCCAGGGGTGACATCAGATGTGAATTTCATCCTGAGGAACACGGGGAACGGCAAGGATTCCTTCACACTTGATGAAAGGGTCGATGATGTTCACATCAGGAAGGGCTGGAAGGTATGGATCTCAAGTGGGGCGGTTACAACTGTTGACCCTAACAAGATCTCCACCATCCAGGTGAAGGTCACAGTTCCCGTAAATGCACCCCGTTTCTACAACATCAACCTCTTCCTTTCTGTCGTATCCAATGGTCCGAAGCAATATCAGATAAAAAGTGAGACAGTGGTTCTGTTTGCCGATATTCGTTATGGTGCGAGGATCGAGGAGTTCGATGAACCATTCCTGGTGAAGCCGGGGAAAGAGAACACCATCATGTTCAATTTCACAAATGAAGGTAACGACAAGGACCCGAACCAGAGACTGGACGTAAGCTATAAACCAAAGGACTGGTGGGTGTACATCGATCAGACCCAGATGAGGGCGAGGGATGGATTGGGTCCAAGGACCATGGCGTTCCTTGAGATGACGGTCTTCGTTGAAGAGACCACTACCTCATCCGAGAAATCCTCCGCATTACCCTTTATCGTCATTCAAGCTCTTGGAGGTCCAAATCCTGAAAAACCATACGTTCTCGACGAGGTAAGATATTATTTTACCATACCATTGAACTATAAGCTGGAAATGACCACTGATGAACCGGACAGGATCGGTTTTGTGGGAGGGCAGGTTGAATATATGATCAATGTGCGGAACACGGGTAACTGGCTGGACACGTTCAATATCTCGGTGGATTCGGAGTGGGCGGAGTTCGAGATCGATATGTCCAATCTGGAGATAGCACCGAACGAGACCTATCCGGTGAAGCTCATTGTCGAGATACCGTTCGATGCGGCTGCCGATACGAACCCGGACACTCCTTATCCTCATCCTTATTACAACTGGTATGATGGGTATCCTATCAAGATAATGGGATATTCTCAGAACGAGTCGAAAGAGGGCGAGTCATTGACATTCCTCAAGCTCGTGGTCCACGTTCAGCCCTTTTACAACTTCGAGATGCAGGTGGATCCCAATGAACCCGAGCTCAAATTCTCAACAGACCATGATGAAGCAAGGGCCTTCAGGGTGGAGTTGAAGAACACCGGCAACATCCAGGACGTTATCCAGCTGGACTGGGAGGACCTTCCTATTGAATATTCCTCTTGGATAAGGCTCCAGAACAACTATGTGGACATTGCCTTTGGTGAGACTGCTTATGCTGTGATCAACATCAACCCCAGGGCGAATACAATAAAGGAACCAGGTAAAATATCCTTCAACCTGACAGGTACATCTCAGAGGGATCCCGATGCACAGCCTGTCGAGGTAGATCTTGAGATCGTTCTTCAGTTCTACAGGATGCAGTTTGATATATTTGATGAGAAGCTTAATAACGAGTTAATAAACGGCTACAAGAACACCTGGGCCGACACCGGTGTCAAACTGGAGACCCCCAGAAGATACTCGATAACAGTAACTATCGAGAACATCGGTGATGTGAACTTAACTCCTGTAAGGTTCGAAACCTTGTATGTGGTCCTCTACGACAGGGGCTTCGAGGTCGATAGAGGGAATATCACCTATCTTCCCTCCCAGTGGATGAGGAACATCACGTTCCTCTGGAAATCCGTTGTACCAGGCCCTCACGATTTCATCGTGGCCATTGAGGGTGATGTTCCCGTCAGCGACAGAGGAGTAACGGAGAAGGCCTTCACTATCGAGGTCAGAGCTCCTCCTATATGGGAGGAACCGCCGGAACCGGAAGTACCTCTTGCGGGTGTTATCATACCTTTGATCCTGATAGTGATATTCGCAGCTGCAGCATTCATTTTTATAAGCAAGTACAACCAGATATACATCTCATCGGTGGAGACAGGATATGATGAGTCCGGTGAATACCGGCCCTGGGCTGTCAAGGAGAAGCTCAAGGGAGAGCCCGAGCAGCTTTCAAAACCGGCTGAGAAGCCGGCACTGCCACCTCAAGAGAAGCCGGCCCTGCCGGCAGCTCCCGGGAGTGTCCCTCAACCTGTGTCTGCTGGACCTATCCAGCCGGCACCAGCCCGGGCACCTCCCAGGCCACCGATGCCAGCCCAGCCGAGACCTGTAGCCCAGGCACCTCCCAGGCCACCGATGCCTGCCCAGCCGAGACCTGTAGCCCAGGCACCTCCCAGGCCACCGATGCCAGCCCAGCCGAAACATGCAGCTCAGCCCCCCAAGCCGCCTCAGAACCAGTGATGTTCCAGAGGATATGACGGGGGGTCCGCTCCCCCTTCACTTTATTCAATTGGAGTTACCCGGGAGAATTGATCGTTTCTTCTATGTTGGACCACGATCATTTATTCTTTCAGCAGAAGTGCCACGTGGCGGGTCATGCTCTTGTGCACCCTCACCGGGATGATCTTGACCCTCCGGAAACCTTCGATGGAATCGATGATATCCTGCGAGGCAGAGTCCAGTACAAGAGGAGCACCCACCGGAAGAAGGTCTGATACATTCCCGAGAACCTCTCGAAGGAGCTTGCCCGGTTCCTCTCCCATTGTGGCTGCAGACCTTCCAAAGGGTGGGTCGGTAATAATGCCGTCCACCTTCTTGATACGTGCTCCCCACGGATACTCCATGATCCTGCGTGAATCACCGTTGTGGACCTCTATCCGGTCTGCAATGTCCATATGATGAATGTTCACCTTTGAACCATGGTATATCTCCGGATCCCTCTCGACCCCGATGACACGATGGCCGAGAGCAGATGCCTCCATTGCAAGTCCTCCCGGTCCAAGGAACGGGTCAAGTACAGTTGACCCTTCCGGAAGGGCAGATATGTTGACCATGGCCCTCGCAAGCTTGGGATGCATCACGATCGGCCGGTTGAACGGAAGCCGGCTCCCTCTTCTGGAACGATGTGCTTTTCTGTCGGACCATTCGATTATCCTTCCGATGTAGGATTCTTTCAGGGTGATGATGAAGAGCCACTGCCGAGGGTCCCTGTAATTCACTTTGAACCCATTTGAGGACAGGAGGGATACCACATCATTGAAGATCTCGGCTGATGAGATTCCCGTTGTTTTTTTTGAAACCTTGACCTTGAGTGAGATGGTGGAGCTTCTATCAAGCATTTCCAACTCTTTCCGAACGGAATCAAGGATACTTTCCCTGGAAGGTTCAACAGTATCATCCAGGATGCCTGTGAAATGGCACAGTCCCATCCTCCCAGCGAGGCCCTCGGGAACCTGTCCTCCGAGCGTCGATACCTGCTCCGAAACATGAACGGGAACAAGTTCTGATCCCAATGACCGCAAAGCTCCTTCCAGCTCTGCCCTGGCAAGTTCCGTATGCTCCCCTGACAGATGTATGAAACCTTTCATACAACTTCCATGTTAACCCTGTTATTATAATTAAGGGAACAGGGGATTGTAGTGCCTTCAATAATCTTTAAGGGCAGGCTATCCCTTATGTCCGGTGGAGGTGTCAGCATGGCCCCTATCAGGATACCAGTAATACTTGCTATGTCCCTATTACTCATGATGGCGTTCTATCCCTTATTGGTCCAGGAGAGGTCCGGTGTTGAAGCATGGACCGATGGAAACGATGACAGCCCCGTATATCCGCATTACGGTATCGTTGATATGCTCGTTGACCAGGCTTACAGGGAATTCAACGAGACCTATCCAGAGAAGGCGGAATTCCTTAGATACTGGTATCTCTGGGATGGAGCGGACTCGGAAGCGGATTCCTTTGATACCAGGGATAAGATCGCAACCCCTGATGATAATTTCCTTGCATGGACCGATGATGATGCAGTGAATGACGGTGACAAGGCGAACTACTTCATCCATAACAGGAAAGGCTGGGAGATCACAGATGCCCCGACCACTGCTCAGATGTGGGCAAACTGGACCATCCAGAACCTGACAAGATGGTTCATGGAAGGTAAACCGACGGTCTCCGATGCGAAGCACAGGGCCGCATACTGTGCCGCCAGGATGTCCCGGTACATATCAAAGATGTCCGAGTACTGCAGGACCGATTACTCCCAGTGGGACCAGGTGAACAGCCTTCCTGATTACGATCCCAATGAGGTTTCCTATCAGAAGTACTACGAGGCTTACCTGTGGACGGACAACAGCATGACGGAACTAGTCCGGGATTTCAGGAACCGTACGTTCGAACTTCCTCTCGATCTGAATGCGACAAAGGTCCACATACACACCTCCGATGTTGCCAAGTTCGTGAACAGCAGGGACGGTTCCGCTGTTACAATGGTTGACAATGATGCTTCGGTCATCACCGTCGGGAAGACCTACAAGGAGATGCTGGACCAGTTCATGTATTGTTGGGACAACAACGTGCAGTACAATGGAACGGTAAGAGGTTTCAACGATACCCTGTGGGGGCTCACATTGGAGAATATGGTTGCCGTCACGGAGAACCTGTCTGCGATCTACGCTGTATTATACGATTACGCGGAGACGAGGTTCATGGAAACATCTCCCGATGTGACGATAGTTGATCACTCCTTCGAGCCACAGGACGTTCTGGCGAACGACATGGTGACCGTGAACGTCACGGTAAAGAACACAGGGCCCACAAGCACCCGAGGGGCTATCATTATCGAGCTTTCCACCTCAACAGCATTCGTGAACACCCGGCCGGTGGCCCTTCAGGCATTCGAGCAGAAGAACTTGACGTTCACCGCCTTCAGGGCCGGGACCAGCGAGATCACTGTCACTCTCAAAGCGGATTCCCAGGAGATACTGGCAGAATCTGATGAAATGGACAATGAGATGATCTTCAACATAACACCAGGGGCGGAGATATTCTCATCCGACCTTGAAATTGCAGAACCATTCACAAGGATCAGAAGGGATACGATACAGCCGATCATGCTACTTATCCGCAATACCGGGAACAGACAGGATGGTTTCACCATCACAGGAGTGACCACGACCCCGAACGTATACTTCGTTCCCCCGGATGTTCCCGTTATGGTCGAACCTTTCTCAATCCTGGTAACCAAGCTCCTGATGGTCACGGTTCCGGAGACCGACCTTGGCCAGGTGGTCGTCGATATTACGGCGGAGGGGGGGAGGTCAGTGTCCGATGTCCAGATCAACGTTGAGGTCCTTGACAGATCACAGGATCCGATACCGTCCGTAAGCGGTCTGGATTGGGTAAGGATAGGAGATAACATAACGTTATCGGCAGCGGGTTCCACGGATCCGGATGGTGATTCCCTGTACTTCACCTGGAGGGTTCCCGAATGGGGAAATTATACAGGTCCCGAGGTGACCTTCAACTACAGCAGGGAAGGCACATACGATATCGTTCTCGAGGTATATGACGGCAATCTGACCGTTGAGTTCATCTGGACAGTGAACGTTTATCCTCACCCTCTTCATAACCTTTCTTCAAGGATCGTAGGCAGGGACGTATCCAGCGTTCAGGTCGCATGGAACGCATGGAAGGCCGGGGGTCTGATCGCATACTGGCTGGAGGCATCCGCACTCCCCGGGCAGGGTGAAACTTCGGAAAGGGGGCCATTTGTAACCCGGGTGGAACCCGGTGTTACTTCCGGCAGGGTAGGTAAGTTCCATCCTGGTACGAATATCGAGGTGAAGATCAGGGCCCAGTGCGAAGTGGATGGGAACTTGACCATGGACACTCTGCTCTCTAACACGACTGGCAGATCTGGTTATCAGACCTCTATCCACATGTATATCGAGCTGAACGAGGAGGGTCCTTATCTATACCTTCAGTACAAACCATGGACCACGTCGGAGGGTCGCAGGGAGCCGGATATGGTCATCGAGAGATGGTCCGGCGGTTTCGTCGAGCTGCCCGCAGAGACCATGGAGCATGTCCAATCCACTAATACCAAGGACACTGTCAAATTTCCATTGAAGGCGGATTGGGGATTGTACAGGGCCACGTTGACCTATTTCTTCGAGAACGAGACGGTATCGTCATTTGAGGTCGCTGCCGATTACGAGAAGGCCAACAACCCTCCCGAGATAACATCTACGAACCTGGACCAGAAATGGGAGCTCAATGTGAACGGGACATGTACGATGCATGTTGTCCTGGAAGTAGTTGATAAAAATGATCATCTGACAGTAGAGGCTGATTGGGGTGACGGTAACACATCCATCCACACTTTCTCCACATCCGAAGCTCCGAGCATGCAGATGGACATATATCATGATTACACGGAGATCGGTCAGTACTCTATCTCCTTGAAGATGATCGACTGGTCAGGGGCTGTCGTGTGGGTAAACGAGACAGTGGAGGTCCACGAGTATTCTCCTCCGAATAAATATGACGGTCCAAGTATCGTTATCATGATCATTATTGCCATCGTGGCCACAATATTCATAGTTGGTATGTTGATCTTCCTGGGACGTGCCGCCTACAGGTTCGCCAAGAAGGATACAGAAGTAGAGTTCGACATGGACAAATTGAAATCAAGGAAGGGAGAGAAAGTGGGAACCGGAACGGACTTCGACAAGAGAAGGGAGATGCAGATCCCAAAGGAGTCCATCATGGGAGCGGTAATAAAAGAGAAACAGAAGGAAGATCTCTCCAGGGAAGAGGCCACTTTAC
>JAYEPK010000619.1:0-1462 GCA_034723935.1 Thermoplasmatota archaeon | reverse complement strand
CTCAAGTCACCTCTTACCAAGATCGCGGATACCACGTTCCAGTGGCAGGTGGATATTATCGATCAACCTGCTCCGGGTGATTATATCGTTGATGGTTCATCCCTGAGCTTCAGGGTATTCGAAGGTGGGGCATGGGGATCGTGGATCGATGTGGACCCTCTGGACAATGCTCAAAAAATTTCCTTTTCGGGAGAAGCAACAGGTGAGCGTGGAACCAACAGGACATATGTCCAGTTCAGGGCTTCGGACGTTCTCGGGAACGGTGATACAAAGGAATTCCCGATCCGGATAAATGTTGCTCCCCAGATCAAGATCCCGGACGGCATGGATGGAGCTGTTTACTGGGATAATGATACGTTGCTGTTCGATGGGAGGGATCTTGTGATCGATCCCGATGATACCTCTCTGGATTACAAGTGGTCCATGGACGGGGAGGATCGAGCGCTGTCAACTTCTTACAACCTCAGCAAACCCCTCTTCAACGAACAGCCGGGAGTTCATACTCTGACCCTGGTGGTGAAGGATGCTTTCGGAGGAGAGGATGAGGTAACATTTTCTTTCACTCTGAACGCAACTCCCAGGGAAGAGGAAAAGACATCGATAATGGACATCCTGACAGATTCTCTTTTCCTGACCGTGGCCATACCATTGCTCGTTCTGATCGTTTTCGGGATACTGATAGCGATCATCATCGTTATCTCCAAGAAGTTAAGGAAAGTGGACGATTTCGTGATCACGGAGGACTCGACCTTGAGTACCCCCCAGGCAGAAGAGATGGCCAGGAAGATAAGACAGATCTACGAAGAAAAAGAGGTTTATGCTACGGTCAGTGGAGATGAGGCCCAGATAAGTGATGATGAGGGGAAGTTCGATTTCGACTATGATCTCTACGAGGTTCTCGGCATCGATAGGGGAGCCGAGGTCCCGACCATAAAGAAAGCCTACCGAAAACTTGCTGCATTCTATCACCCCGACAAGATAGCGCTGCAGCCCGATATTGATCCCGAGGAAGCTGCCGAGGATATGATCAAGGTCAACAAGGCAAAGGAGTTCCTGCTCAATCCCGAACTGAAAGCCGATTATGATAGCTATATCTCCGATATGGATTTCTCCTTTGACCTCGGCGAGGATAGTGATGATGATTGGGATTGATCCTTGACCCCGGTAATTCGCCGGTAATTACCATGCAGTCCTTATATATCTTGAAAATGGGTCGATGTGCAAGGGAGATATTACCATGCGCAGTTTGCATGTCAGCACGTTCAAGAAAGAAAGTTCGAAAAGCAAAAGAATTCTCGGAGTATCAGAGGCCGTAGGAACGGTCCTTCTTCTGGGTATCTCGATAACCTTGGCGGGGGGTGTCGCTCTTTGGACAACCAATATTGAGGAAGGAGAGGAGGGGATCTACGTGGATCTCTGGGCAACCGTCCGCGGTACGGACCTGGTTATCACGCACAGGGGA
>JAYEPK010000618.1:0-1462 GCA_034723935.1 Thermoplasmatota archaeon | reverse complement strand
TGAACCCATGGTCAATGGAACAATTGATGATCTATTTGCCTGCAACATATCGATTACCAATCCATCCAATTTCGTTGTGTCGAACTTCTCGATCGTTCTTCGCGATCAGACCCGTGATACTTTGCTGGCGGAGAGGAACGGCCTGTCACTGGAAGCTCATGAAGAGATAGGATTTGAGATAGAATTGAACTTCGAAGTTCCCGGGGAACATCTGCTGATCTTGACAGTGGACCCCGAAGATGAGATTCGGGAGATGAACGAGTCGAACAATGAGGTGGAGGTATCTTTCAATGTCAGTTCTCGACCACCTATTGTATGGGATCTCGGGGTCCAACCGGGTGATATATCAGTGGATGAAGGGAAAGACATCCTTTTCCATGCAGTTGGATTTCGTGGCGATGATACATTGCCCCCTGTAACCTGGAAGGTCGACGGGGACGAGATACAGGTAGGACCTGACCTTAACATCACATTGAATTTCACAGGTTCTCTCTCTTCTTCCGGCTCCCCCTACAACATCTCCTGCCATCTGGACCCCGGATCACTGTTTGAGGGTGAAGATGGGATTCGGTCATGGATTCTGTTCGTCACCGATGTGGATAGGGCCCCGGTTCTGAACAGCTTCTCCCCCAATGTCTCGAGCTTAGAGCTCTTCGAGGGAGAGCACGTTGATCTTGTTGTCAATTTCTCGGACCCGGATGAAGAGGTGGTCGAGATCGTATGGTTCCTGAACGATCAGGTCATCTTAAAGGGTCGAGATGTTCTGAACTTCACTGCCTCATTTATCGGCCATAATTCCTCCAGTTCCTCCCCGATCATGATCAAGGTCGTAGGGTCCGATCCCGATAATTCTTCGCTGAATGCTTCCATGGAATGGGAAATTTTCATCGCTGATGTGGACAGAGTGCCGATCGTGAAAATCGATCCGGAACCTGGTAATCTCAACCTATTCTGGAACGAGAGCGTTTCTCTGATGGTGAACATCTCGGACCCGGATAATGACACGCTGTTGATTTGCTGGTTCGTAGATGGAACAGTTCGATCGATCGATACGGCCTTCCTTTTTAACCCTGGTGAACTGGGTCTGGGATCGGGGATCTGGTCGAATGTGACCTTGAATGTGCTGGTCGGGAACTTTGAACACAATTACACATGGCGTATATTCATCAAGGAGAATGTAACAGTTGTGGATGATACACCTGTTCCTCCGGCCGGGGTCAGGATAATAGGCCCGGAGGAAGGACAGACCTTCGAGGCAGGTTCCAATGTGACCCTAGAAGCCGTTCATACCGATACCAGATCGGTTCTTTTCACATGGTACCTGAACGGTTCCGTATATTCAGGGAACGTCCTTGAGATCGCTGGCCTTTCACCTGGTAATTATTCCCTTGTCCTGAACGCTTCGACCGAAGGCCCTCCGTCGGGGTGTTTTATCACAGAGACCTGGTTCATCGTACTGGAA
>JAYEPK010000617.1:0-6769 GCA_034723935.1 Thermoplasmatota archaeon | reverse complement strand
TCTAATCATTCTTTAGCCCCGACCAGATTTGAACTTCCACCAACCATCATAACAAAGGTCCATCCAGATTTATCTGATTGGAAGATGGACCGATGGATTAATAATTAACAAACCATTGGAAGATAATCTCATGATACGCCATCAATAATTTCGAACTATTCAGAGGGAGCAAAATGACCGGGAAAAATGATAATGCTGAGAACTGGGAAGCAGGCGATGAAAAAGATAACACAGAACAAGCCGAGCTGAAGAAAATGAGCGCTTTTAGCCGATCGTTTATCATGCCTTACGAAAAGGTCCATTTCTACAAGGACCTCAGAACATTCTCCCAGAAGTATATGGCAGTCATCTTCAGCCTTATGATCACGCTGTTCACAGCAGGATTGTTCGTAACCATCGGAATAATAGAAGAGGATGCGGAATTTCTTCTGATAATCGGAGGGATATTTTTCGCTCTGGGCATGATCATCACCATCATCATCTTCATCATGAGAAGCATACCCGAACTGATCTTGACAGATATGAGGGTCATCCATCTATCATCAAGGAAGGGGAACAGCAGGATCGAGGAATGTCCATACGACAAACTCAACGGATTCGAGGCGAGAAAGGTCCGCAAGCTTCTCCCCATCATTATCGGGATACTGCTTATCATCGGTGGTCTATGTTTCTTCCCTCTCGGTATAGCGAACATGGAAGAAGAAACCGAATCATATCAAGATGAGAACACCGGAAACTGGGAAGAGAGAGAAGTGGACCCTGATGCCATAAACTACATGGGCCCATTCCTGCTGGGGAGCTTCCTTGTTATAATAGGGATCCTGATCCTGATCTTCCTGGGATTCACGTTCAATTACGTGTTCAAGATGGGTGGGGGGAATATCACCGTCCCGTGTTCCGGAAGATCAAACCGCGAGAATGCAGGTATCATCAACAGAATATTGATGGACATCAGAAAGAATGGTAAATATGATGGTTAGGTCGATCCGATCAATGGTTTGATGTCATGCAACAGCAAAAATGGCACCCCCCAAAAGGGCTCTCCTATTCTTCAGATGAGGTCGCCTTCCTTCTGAAGAACAACAATAGACCAAGGGCCATAACTGCAAAGATTAAGACCAATATGATCACAATACCAAGGGGAGCATACACATCCTTTCCGGATGTGTCATCATCTGTCCGATTTTTATCCGGGATCTCTTTTTCCGGATCCGGGAGGATAGTGATCAGAACGGATGTCGAAATGAAGGTTCCATCGAGGTCCGTGACATTCAGAACAATTGTATAGTTACCCTCCGGGAGGGAGATGTTCAAAACAGGCCCCGAACCTATCAGCGTCCCGTTCAAGTACCAGGAGAGGTTCAACATGTCCCCGTGGATCAGATCCGGATCCGTTGCACTACCCACAAAGATCTGGGGCGCCCCCTCTTGATAGACACCATCGAGCATGATCAGAGGATCCTCGGGACGGTCATTGGTATTGTTCACGGTCAAGTTGTAATTCAACCGGGCGATTCCCCCCAAGCCATCGGATAACGTGATATCAACCCGCCAGGTGCCGACATCATCATTTGAAGGGACTCCCGTCACCATACCCGTAAGGCAATCCATTTGAAGAAAAGATGCGTTCGTTGAGAAAGACCAGATCATACTGTCATTCGTTGGGTCGGGATCAACAGCTGTCAGGGATAAATTGTACAGATCGCCCTGAAGACAGAAGGACTTTTTTTCCGTGAGTATCAGGGGCGGATCGTTAATGTTCTCAACCTCCAGGGTAATATTCTTCCAATCCCTGTCTTCACCGTCGTCCACGCTGATGTTCAGGAAATAGTTACCGACATGATCGTTTGTGGGAACCCCGAAGAGCTCACCAGATTTATTGTCGATCTGCAGGAATGTTGTATCTGTCTCCACATACCATGTCAGATCATCACCCACGGGATCGATGTCAACTGCCTGGAATGTAAAATTGAAGAACTCATCCTCCGTCAATACCAGATCTGTGATATTCTCCATGACCGGTGGATCGTTCACATTCAAGACCGTCAATGTGTAGTTCTCGAAATCGAACCCCTCTTCGGTGGAAACGGTTATGTTCAAAAAGAACTGACCCACATCATCATTGGATGGAAGCCCGTGGACCGAACCATTCTGATCCATGGATAGAAAGTCGGCATTTGATCCGAAGTCCCACTCGAATAAAAGGTCGGTGTTCCTGACTTCGAACGAAGCTCCATAGACAACATCCTCCGATGCGGTCCTGTTAAATGAACTGAGGAGAACGGGGATACCGTATTCGTAAACAAGAGGGAAGCGGTCATCGGCTCTGTCACCTGTCCTATTATAAGGAACATCAACTATGCCGTCACGATCTTCGTCCGGTCCTATCCAGTCAGACCAGTGGTTTCCCTCTTCCCCGTCATCGAAGAGAGTGGATGTTCCAAGATCAAGCACATATTCCGAACCATCTCCATTGTCAATGAAATTATTGTGACAGATACCCGTTCCCTGGCTGTTGCTTTCTATCTTCAATGCCAGGTTCGAATTGTTTTCGAAGTTGTTGCTTTCTATCAGGTTCGAACTTCCCCGTACTATCAAGCCCTGATCATTGGATGAGATGGTATTGTTGATGATCCGACACTCGTTGGAATTGTAAACCAATATTCCCATCCCACAATCATGAACGATCTGGTTCTCGATCACAACCCTGGTCGAGTTCATTATGATTATCTGTCCGACACCCGTTGGTATCTCAGGATCCGTCAGGTTCACCGCGTAATGGATCGACCTGTCCGATATCTTGTTGGAATCATCAATGCTGTGACTTGTATAATGGCCGGGTTCAACTCCCGAGATAGTGACCCCACCCCTATCCATTGAGTTTCTCTGCAGGGTGTTGTTTCCGGATGAGTTCAGCCCTATCGAAATCTCACATCCATCTATCACACAATCCTTGATGGTGTTATCATTCGAATTGATCAGAATACCGTATTCGGGGAGAGCTCCATCCTGACCCTTGATATCGATGTTCCACAGAGTGCATTTCGGACCATTCACCGTAAGGATGGTGGAATCTTCGCCCCCCGTCAATACCGCACCCACATCCGCCATCAGATAAACTGTCCTGTTGAGATATGTCGAACCATTGTAGATCCCTTCCTTCAACCATACGGCTCCTCCTGTTCTGACACGGGAAACGGCCGTTTGAAGGTCCTGGAAATGGGTTGACAGCCACCCGGACGTATAGGGACCGAAATCGTCGTCGACATATACGTTCATGGGTGTGATCGGAACCAGGGTCGGATCGCCGAGTATCGTCATACCGTAATACCAGCTTACTTCGTTGAAACCCCCTAAGGGATCGGCATACGGTGCCTGGGTCCGGAACCATTCCCTGAAAGACCCTCCAAACGATAGGCTCCTGCCAAGGGGTGTGTAAAAATCGTTGAACTGCAGCATGGACCCCGTCTTCGAGCTGCCTATGACAGCCAGGGAAGAGGTGTTCGTATCAAGGATATAGGAACTTCCGAGACAGTTTTTGCTGGTGAACCTGAGCGAGGAGCAGCAGAACAGGTTGTAGAAAACGGCCTCCGGTGGAGCCTCGCGGACCTCTGTGTTCGAGGCAGTTCCATTTTTTGTGAAATAGTGCCTGGTCGAACCGGAATGACATGAAAGCTGTATGAAATCGTAATTTCCGGGAAGGCGGTTGTTGATGTAGTCGTTTCGATCCACATCCGGATAGAATACAGCCTCATGATCCCCATATGCAGAAGAGATATCATGTTGGAAGCTGTCCCCTCCCGCCCAGTCCTTCTCGGTATATGTAAGACCTTTGTACAACCGGTCAATGGACCCCGTCCAGAACCTGTGGACCTTGGACAGGTATCTCCTTGTGATATCTATCTCATCCCCAGGGATCGTTGAAGCGTCTATCCTTCCTACAAATATCTCCGGAGCGGTGTCCCCATCGCCATCGGAATGTGAGTCATAGACGCCGTTCGTATCATTATCCAGCCATGATCCGTCCATGTCCATCAGAAAGAGATCACATGGGAACTGGGATGGATTCGAATTGAAATCGTTCTCATGACGGAACCATGCACATGGGAGGTCCCCTATCAGAACGGCCCCTTGCAGATCATAAGTGTCATTGTTGTATCCAATGATCAAATCCTTCAAGTCCTCCACACTTCCACCACTTATAACATGCGAGAACGGAGAATATCCTACGCTCTTGAGATCCTTCAGATAGATATCGATCTCCGATGATATATTCTCGTAAAGTTCCTCCTCTACCAGAACTATGATAGAATTGAAATACGGACCGCCATAACGTGTGCTTGGCCTCAGATCGCTGCAGGAAAAGGGTTTCTCCTCGCGCGATTTGATATAATCCTCGTAGGTGTCAACAGGTCCGATAGTTTCCATATCGATGAGCCAATTGGAGTTTCCCTTATCTTTGATCGGTTCCTCCTCGTATGACATGGAAACGGATGGGTCCGGGATGAGAGTTACAGCGATCAGGATACAGCAAGACACCGCTAGGAATGGAAACGACCTCATACAGGCCAAATCATCATTTTTCCGTATTTATATATTGTTACATGACAGTTCTATAATGATCCTCGAAGAGCAAACATGATCATTTCAACGATCAAGTTCGTGATCCTTCCACTTCGTCCGAAGTCAACGATGCTTCCGAAATGTGTCAATTTTTCCGGTTATTGTAGAGAAGGGGCCCACATCAATGAACCCTCATGAACAGGCCTTCACCAGTTCTTAGCGGAGAAGCTAAGAGAACACAATTACACACAAGTATGGGATTTCAACAGAAATCAATAATTATCAACGGCATCCCTTTGGAACCATGGGTTTTGAAAAGGGAAAGATGGTAGCACTCGTAACCGCAGGTTACAAGAACCTTGGCATGTACATCTCCCGGGAGCTCAAGGAAGCAGGATACAAGGTAGTTGCAACATACCGGTCCAACGAACGCAAGGCCGTGGAATTCTCGAAGAGGTACGATATCCCGGTATATCCCGCTGAACTCTCCGAAAAGGGAGAGGTCCAGGCACTTTTCGCATGGATCGAGGCCAATCATGGTTCGATCGGAGTCGTGGTGAACAACGCATCTTCGTTCCCGACAGGGCCCCTTAGAACGATGCCGGTAGAGGATTTCGAGGATGCTTTCAAGAGCTCGATATTCGCCTCGAACCTCATCATTAAAAGGGCCATTCCCATGATGAAGGATATCAGAGGGGGCAGGATCATCAATATAGGGATGGCGGGAGCCGGAGAGATCAGGAGCTATCTGGAAGTTGCAGCCCATGCTTCTGCAAAGGCAGCCTTTTCCATCCTCACCCTCTCATGGGCAAATGAGCTTCGGGAGGATAAGATCACAGTAAACATGATCTCACCCGGCATCATCGATTATCAGTGGAGGACCGACAGCTGGAGGGACAGAATGAGAAAGATAGCCCCATCCGGTGAACTGACAGCTCCCGGTCAGATCGCTTCTGCGGTACGTTTCATTGCCGAAAGGCCGGATGTCACCGGCAGGATCATCGAGGTGGATCCCGAGTTCAAACAACAGTCCATCTGACCCTGTTGATTTCGGATACAATATCTGTTTTTCATCTTTCGTGGGAATTTTGGCAAAAATAACATTAAATACGGTATCGATCGTTATCCGAGATCGGACATAATAAAAATATCTGTTCCGAGGTGGGAGCGTTTGTGATCATTGGACTGTTGGGAACTGTTATCGGACTCGCTATGCTGATCTACGGCTCCAGTGTACTTGTTGATGGAGCAGCGGGACTGGCGAAGAAGAAAGGCATCAGCGGTCATGTGATCGGGGTCACACTCGTTGCAACGGCCACATCACTTCCCGAACTTGCAACCGCCGTAACAGCAAGCCTCACCAAGAATTCCGGGATCGCCATAGGAAATGTGGTGGGGAGCAATGCTTTCAATGTTGGTATCGTCCTTGCCCTTAGCGTGATCATCATGCCCGTTATCTCGGACAGAATGGTCAAGAGGGATGGTTTCTTCGTATGGGGAGCTACGATGCTGTTCGCGCTTCTTGCTCTCGGAGGGATACTGCGTTGGGAGGCGTTTCTTCTTTTCATGTGCTACATCGGATACGTTCTCTACCTTTACAAGTCCACCGAGATAACCGGAGAGATCGAGGTCGGTTCAAAGAGTTACGGTTACCTCTTTTTTATGCTTGGTGTGGGTTTTTTACTGTTGCTGTTCGGATCACCCATACTTGTCGCCTCTGCCACTCATCTGGCGGACAGCATCGGCGTAACAGACTCCATAATCGCAGTGACACTCATCGCAGCGGGAACATCCCTACCTGAACTCCTTACGGCAGTGATAGCTGCAGTGAAAGGGCACGAAGGGATCGCCGTGGGAAATGTTCTCGGCTCCAATCTTTTCAATATCCTTCTTATCCCCGGAATTGCCGGATTGATCAGACCGCTGGCAGTTAGCGAGCTGTTCGCCGGGGCAATGATCCCGGCAATGATGTTCATAACCTTGCTTGCAGTGGTGCTGTCATGGAGGAAGATGGGGAAGTTCGCAGGGATACTGCTCTTTATCGGTTTTTGCCTGTTCATGTTCCTTCTCTACGTGGATATCGGTCTATGATCAGGACACTTCATCTTCGGGTGGGACCAATTCAAGGTAGTCCACATTGATCCTCATGTCCCATTCGTTGCCGTTATCAGCGTAACCAATGAGGCCAAAGAACCTGCCCGCAACA
>JAYEPK010000616.1:0-6796 GCA_034723935.1 Thermoplasmatota archaeon | reverse complement strand
GCAACAATATTCACGTCGACCTGACCGGGAGGTTGGAACATCACATTCTTGAGGGTGGGAACGGTTGTGTTCTCGATGATGGCGATCTCTGTCTCAGCGGTCCAGGAAAGATCGACGTGAATATTGTTGCGGAATTCAGGGAGGTACATCTCAACAGGACCCTCCATTTAACCAGCTTGGCCTATTTTTCCGCCTTCGAGGTGTTACCGGAAAAACTCATTTTGAAACATGGAGAGACCGCTCATTTGACATCCCGTGTGTTCGACCATGACCTCAATGAGGTGACCGGCTCGGTTGAACCAAACTGGACCGTGGCATCCGGCCCCGGGGAGCTCAGGAATGTTCTGGGAGGCGATAATTATTTCACGGCCGTGGAGCCCGGGAATGGAGCAATACTCGTTTCGGTCGAATATTACAATGAGAGATTGGAAAAGAGGGTTCCCTACTCCATCAGACCTGTTCTGAAAAATGCAGATCTCGGCAAGCAATTCCAGACATATATTATCGGAACAGCAAAATCCATCGATGCCCTCGTTCTCGATTCGGCCGGGAACGATATCACTTCAGAATGCAACGCCTCCTGGGAGCTGTTCGGCCCGGGGAGTCTTGCTCCCGGCCCACACCCTCTGAATATCATTTACTCGCCTGAAGAGGCGGGGTTCGGGCGGATAAAGATAAGTGTTGATTGGAGTGGTGACACGCTGTCCCGCGAGATCAACTTTGAGGTTGTGCACAACCTGTCCAGGGTGGAGATCATTGGAGTCCCTGATCTGTTTTCCCCCGTTACGGAACATGTTCTTTACGCGGCGGTCTATTCCATGGAAGGTGAAGAGATAACAGATTACTGCAAGTTCCAATGGGCTCTCGAGGAGGATTTTGCCGAGATCACTTACACCAGCGGGGACAGGTTGGAGTTATCCGTGAGTGAGGAGGGGCAGGGAAATATCACGGTCACGGCATCATACCTGAACAGGAACGTCACCTGTATAAAGATGATGATATCCCGCCATCCCCTTCAGAGGGTAGAGACAGATCCGGATCGGGTGACCATGTTCAAGGGGGACGTGATATCCATTCATATCAGGGTATTCAATACCGCCGATCACATGATAAATGATGATGTCTCCCATATCTGGTCCTATGATGATACCACCCTGAGCAGGGTCTCAAGCAACTCCACCTATCTTGTTCTAAGAGCAGAGAGCGTTGGCATTCAACTTGTCACCTTCAAGGTAAGCTATTTCGGAGCATCCCTTGACCGGGAGCTGGAAGTGGAGGTACTTGCCAGGCCCGAGCTGAAGAGAGTGGAGATCAGAGGAGCGGTAGCAGATGTCAAGGTAGGTGATACTGTCGAGCTGGAATTATTCCTGTTCGATGGGAATGGCGAACCCTTCCTTCAACCCTTCGAGGCAGAATGGTCGGTTTCGACGGTGAGTTTGAACACAACTTCAGGTACGGTCGTCCATTTCGAAGCTCTATCGAAAGGAGAGGTTGTGGTCGATGTTCAGGTCGTGTCGGAGTTCGGGTCAGCACAGAGTACCTTGACATTGAACGTTCTGGAGGTCGAGGAAGACGAAGGAGGGAGCGGGGTGTTGTGGCTCATTGTGATATTGGCCCTGATCGTAGTACTTTCTGTAGCTAGTGTGTTCGGATACTTGCATATCAGGAAGAGATCGAAGGATGTTGAAGAGGAAACGCCTTCGAGGGGTGCTCCGCAGACGGATCTTTCGGATAATGCCCCCCTGGAAAATGGAGCTGTTCCAGATCAGGACCTTGTCATAGCTTCCGAAGAAGTGGTTCCACCTTATTGAGTCCTTTTTTTAAACCCGATCTTCCCTGAACTTAATATCTCTTCCAGAAGGGCCCTTACAGTTCCATATCCTGGAATGATCGGACCTTCTTCAAGAGCACAGGGTCGTCTGGTTCCAACGTCATCACAGAACGCGCTCCCCGCCCGTAAGTAACCTGACCATTCCCCAAAATGCTCCCCCTGTATTGCCCCAGGAAAGCAAAACAGGAAAGATAGTGACACAGAACATCCTGTATGTATCTGAACTTTGCAGCAGGTAGGAACAGATCCGGGCGAATGAGTGGAGTGCCATGGAACGGTTTTTGAATTGATAATCGCTAGATAATCTATTTAATATGTGTAGCGGAGTTATTTTCTTAAAAAACTGGTATTATCCATTCGAATAACATAGAAGGCTCCAACATGAACAATGGAAACGTTACACATCACAATCCGCACATCCGGATCGGGGGGAACATATGAAAATCCGACTGAGGATATCTGCAATCTTTCTCTCGCTCTTGTTGATCTCCAGTATGGCCGGAATCTTGATCAGCAGGAGTGTGGCAAAAGACATGATCGAGGACGAGATCTATAATCACATGGAGACAACCTCGCAATCAAGAGCCAATCATATCAAAGCAGTTCTAAATGAGCATGAAGAACTTGTGGGAATGATATCCACCGGGAATGCGTTTATAGATATGGTAAACGAGGGTAAGAACTTTACAATAGGCCTGGAAGCGGCAAATAGGAGGATTAACAGTTTGCTACAATCCCATGAAAAGATATCCCGGATAAGGGTTCTGAATAGAAATGGAACTGTGATCGCCTCCAGCCACGATGATGTCGGGACCGATAAGAGCGGACACGAGATATTCCTGAGAGGAAAAGAAGAGATAAATACAGGTGACCTTCATATCCTCAATAGTACCGGGAACATCACTTTGAGCGTATCCGCGCCAATCCATCTGGGCGGAGAATTCTCGGGAGTCCTTGTCATCAATTTCGATGCGGAAAAGGAACTATTCAAAATATTAACAGATAGGACAGGTCTCGGAAGGACAGGAGAGGTATATCTCGTGAACAGGGATGGTTATATGATCTCACCATCAAGATTCCTCAACGACACATTCCTCAAACAGAAGATCGATAGCGAACAGTTCAATCTTTTCGCAAAGGAACATCTGGAAGGCGATAGGCCGGAAGATATGGAAGAAAAGCCCACGACATACTCCAATTATCGGGGTGTCAGGGTTCTGGGGATCCATTATAAAATAATGTGTATGGAGTGGTGTCTTCTTGCAGAAATAGAAGAGGAAGAAGCGTTCGAGCCGATCGATAAGCTGACCAATATGATGCTGGCAGGCCTTTTTGTATTTTGTATGGTCAGTATTATAATCTCCATATTTCTGTCCCGTATGATAACAAGACCTCTTATGAAATTGCATCGCGGTGCCGAGGAGATCATGAAAGGTAATCTTGATTTCAAAGTCGGTACGGATTCAGATAATGAGATAGGCCAACTGTCCAGGGCATTCGACAAGATGGCCAGTGAACTGAAAAGAGAACAAAATATTGTGATGGAATACAGCAAGGGCCTGGAGGAAAAGGTGGAAAAGAGAACACTGGAACTGTCCGAGGCGAACATCGCTCAGAAGAGGGAGATTGAAGAAAAAAAACTTGTTGAGGAGAAACTGAAAGGGATACATAAAGAGACGGAGCGGATGAACAAACTCATGTTCGGCCGGGAAACACGGATCGTGGAGATGAAAGATGAAGTGAACTCACTTCTCAGGGAGCTCGGGCGAAAAGAGAGATACGGAGGTAGGAAAGATGAGAAGTAGGCCCAATATCGAGTTCATAAACGGCAGAAAAGAATACATCTGCCCGGAAACATCGCTCCCCATCCTGGAACTGGAAGAGTTCACCAATGTGAAATTTGACGGCAACTACATTTTCAATATAAAAAAGATCGGTGATTCGATCCTGTATATCAAGAACAGAGGAGATATGGCCAACTCAAATGTAAAACGCTACTACGAACTGATCGAGAGATTCATCAAGGCCGCAGATGTAAAAGAGTCAGTGGTGGAGATCCGGGACATGTCATATCTTACCGGAAGGACGCCGGTTGTACAGCTCACATACCAGAAGAACTACTTGCAAACGCATCAGGAAGGGATTGCCGGCTTCATACTATGCAAAGCTCCGTTATGGTTGAGAACATATGCTTCAGCGGGTTTCAAGACATACAAAACATCTACAATCTTTACCACAGCCAGAAACTACAGCAAGGCAATCCATAAAGCGCTTGATATTCTTAAGAAGGGGAAATATTCATCCAAAAGCCAATTGTGCTTTGATGATATTCGATTCGAACCTGAATGGGAATATCACAATCCCGAAACGGGATTTGGAGTGAGAAGTGGTGTTATTCCGGGGAAGGTCTTCTATTCGTCCTTCAAGGGTAGCATCAACCTGTCCAATGCGAGAAAAGGATCTAAAACGCTCCATGCTCTTTTCAACAGCGGTCTCCTGACGAATACAAGCCCGATCAAGATCGCCGATTATACCGGATTGGATAATGCATCATTCTCGGCAAGGAAGTTCTATGCCAAGATTTTGAATGAGCTCAACAATAGATACAACTGCAAACCAAACGTAACCTACATTTGTGGGGCCGATAGAAAGACAAAGGCTATGCTCAAAATAGCAGCCTTTTCAGTGACACAGAGATTCATCTTTGTCAGCTCCGTTGAGGAAGCATTCAGACGATCTCAATCAGAAACAGAGCGGACAACCGGAAGATCGATCACGGTCAGTCAGAAGGAGATCGATGAGATCAATGACCTCTGCGGTCATATTCTCTGGGCTAATCTTGGGGCAGATGTCAGTGAACAAATTGTCTCACCTGATAATCCGCTTCATCAACTCAAAGATACTCTTGCTGTAATAAGAGAGGACATAAGTGAGCTCAGGAAAAATGAAGAGAAACAGAATAAGAGATTGACAAACGTTTTCGAAAGCCTTCAGACAGGACTTGTAATAGTGGATGCAGAAACGCACAATATCGTGTTCTCGAACAACGCAGCAGCTGACATGGCGCAGACAACCCGGGAAAACATGATAGGCAAACTCTGCCACAAGTTCATCTGCCCTGCCGAGATCGGCAAATGCCCGATCACTGACCTTGGCAAGTCAGTGGGGAATGTAGAACGGACCCTGCTCAGAGCCGATGGTAGTGAGATCCCTGTCTTCAAATCTGTAAAATCTTTTGTGTACCAGGGACGGCCCTGCCTTCTCGAGTCCTTCAGTGATATTACAGAGATAAAAGAGGGAGAGGAAAGGCAGACCGCCTATCTCAAAGAACTCCAGCAGAATAAGAGAGTGCTTATGAGCATGATGGAAGATGCAGAAACCTCCCACCTGGAAGCGATCTCGACCCATAATAAGCTGATCGAGAGCGAGGAACGCCTTGACATGGCCATGTCCGTTGCCAACGATGGGATATGGGACTGGAACCTGAAAAGCAATACAATCCTTTTCGATGATCGCTACTATATGATGGCAGGGTATGAACCGAAAGAGTTCCCATCCGCTTTCGATCAATGGGAGAAAAGGGTCCATCCTGAAGATCTTGAAAAATGCAGGGAAGCGATCCAAAAATACATATCAGGAGAGATGCCGGATTATGTCATTGAGTTCAGGTTCAAACGTAAGGATGATACCTGGATGTGGATCCGGGGAAAAGGAAAGGTGGTGGAACGTGATGAAGAAGAAAAACCAATACGTTTCGTCGGCACCCATTCTGATATCACCGAGCGAAAGAATGCCGAGAATGCTCTGCTACTGAGCGAGGAACGCCTTGACATGGCCATGTCGGCTGGCAATTATGGGATATGGGACTGGAACCTGAAAAGCAATACAATTCTTTTCGATGATCGCTATTATATGATGGCAGGGTATGAACCGAAAGAGTTCCCATCCGCTCTTGATCAATGGGAGAAAAGGGTCCATCCTGAAGATCTTGAAAAATGCAAGGAAACGATCCAAAAATACATATCAGGAGAGATGCCGGATTATGTCATTGAGTTCAGGTTCAGGAGAAAAGATGGAACATGGATGTGGATACTGGATAAAGGAAAGATAGTGGAACAAGATGAAGAGGGAAGACCATCTCGTTTTGTGGGTATACATTCCGATATAACATATCAGAAAGAGGCTGAGGAGAAGATCGTACGCCTTGCCACCATGATCAATCAGTCCTCCGTAACGATGGTCATAACCGATCTGGATGGCAAGATAGAATATGCAAACCCGTATTTTGAAATCAGTACGGGATACACTGTAAAGGAAGCAATGGGTCAGAACCCGAGAATATTAAAAAGCGATCAACAAGATCAAACATTCTACCGCGATCTATGGGATACCATCACTGCCGGCCGAACATGGAACGGGGTTTTCGTAAACAAGCGCAAGGATGGTGTTATTTATCATGAGCAGGCGACCATCTTCCCGGTCAAGGACGCCCAGGGACATACGATCAATTACGCTGCGGTCAAGCGAGATATCACTGAGGAGGTAATTGCAAAATTGTCACTTCAGGAGAGCGAGACCAGATATCGCGACATAGCTCAAACAATGGGTGACTGGATATGGGAGGTCGATTCCAAGGGACGGTATACATATTGTTCCGAAAAATGTGAGCATATCCTGGGATACGAACCAGAGGAGATGGTAGGGAAGACACCCCTGGATTTCATGACACCGGAAGAAGCAGAAAGAGCAGGTGAAGCATTCACCGAATCTGTGACAAACAAAGCTCCCATCAATGAACTGATAAACTGGAACCTGACCAAAGACGGCAACAAAGTATGCCTTCAAACCAGTGGTGTCCCCATATTGGACAGTGATGGAAAGCTCATCGGTTACCGCGGAATAGATTCCGATATCACCAAGCGTAAGAGAGCCGAGGAAGAGCTAAAAAATAGCGAGAAACGTATG
>JAYEPK010000615.1:0-1472 GCA_034723935.1 Thermoplasmatota archaeon | reverse complement strand
CATCTACAGGCTCACCAGAGATGACAGCACCGGGATCCTACCAGGGCTCCCGATACCGATGTTCCTTGGAGTTGGGACGTTCATTCTGATGATGATAATCGCTTCTCTGATCTTGTGAACCATAGCCGAATAATGAAGCAGACTCGATCACCGCCAGATGGTTCCAGGTTCATATCGAATTAGCGGACCTGAATGATCCGGTATCTGACCTTACTTGAGTCTTGCAGAGAGTTTCTCGATCATATCCTTTGTCATGGAGGATATGTCATAGGAAGGGGTCCATCCCCACTCTTCCCTTGATGCGGAATCGTCTATTGACTGAGGCCAGGAGTCGGCAATAGCCTGCCTGAAGTCAGGTTCGTAGGTTACCGAAAGGTCAGGAATGTGCTTTCTGATCTCATCGGCCAGGTCCTTCACGGAGAACGACATGGATGCGAGATTGAAGTCGCAGTGATGCTTGAGGTCCTCGATGGGAGCTTCCGCAAGGTCAATGAGACCTTTGAGGGCATCGGGCATGTACATCATCGGAAGGATCGTGTCCTCCCTGACGAAGCACTCATACTTTCCCTTCTGAATGGCATCGTAATAGATCGCGACCGCGTAATCCGTGGTTCCACCTCCGGGAAGCGTTTCGGAGGATATGATCCCCGGATATCTGACCCCTCTAACATCCACTCCGAACCTCTTGAAGTAATAATCTCCGAGGAGCTCCCCTGCGACCTTCGTGACACCATACATCGTCTTTGGTTTGAGAACTGTTTCCTGCGGTGTGTCATTTCTTGGTGTTTCCGGTCCGAAGGCAGCGATAGAAGAGGGGTTCATGATCCTGACCAGTTCCTTTTCCCTGGCGCACTCCAGTACGTTGTGGAATCCGTCCATGTTCACTTTCCATGCAAGAAGTGGTTTCTGCTCTCCAACGCCGGAGAGGATAGCTGCCATGTTGTAGATCGTGTCGATGTCGAACTTGTCCACAACAGAGTAGAGCTGTTCCTTGTTGGTGATGTTGCAGATCTCCACAGGACCGGAATCCACTATTCTCTGGGATGGGGGGGTCCTGTTGGTGCCTGCAATTACGTTATCATTGCCGAATTTCTCTCTGAGGACCATGACCAGTTCCGAACCGATCTGCCCTGCTGAACCTGTGACTAGAATTTTTCTCATTGGTCTTGACATGGGAATCACACCTTTGGGGGTGTAGCGGATATTCGTTTTTGTATTTTTCTTTATCTGAGGGGAGCTTCAAGGAAAATGTTTTATGTTTAATGTTGATGAAGGGGAGCAATTGCTCGGGCCTGTGGTCTAGCTGGTTATGACGTCGCCCTTACAAGGCGGAGGTCCCCGGTTCAAATCCGGGCGGGCCCACCACCTTTTAGGTTTAAGTTTTGATCAAAGGTGTTCTTTTTGGTCTGGATCATTGTTTGTCCCTCTTCGCCAATTTATCTTCGATCAAAACTTAAACCTAAAAGGTGGTG
>JAYEPK010000614.1:0-6886 GCA_034723935.1 Thermoplasmatota archaeon | reverse complement strand
CAGAGCGGACTTCTGGATCGAGACCAATACAGAGGACCTGACCAAGATCGACCTCATTATAGGTTCGGGGTCCAGTGGAGAGGGGATCATACTAAGGTATAATTTCGATACCGATCAGTTCGCGAAGCTCAATGATCCCACTCGTTATCTTCATTTCGATGATCAGATATGTGCAATGATGCTTGATACCACGGATCCTGACCACAGCGGTACTATAATCTTCAAGTATGATTTTGATTTCTCGTGGTACAGGTCCGACTTGGTTTCAATTGAAATGCGGATCGAAGGGACCGGGGTAAGAGGCACTACGATCAAGCTGCCGGACATGTTCCGTGTGGTGACCCAGGTCCAGATGGAGGGGAACATCACAGTGTATGATGTGAAGGACCGTGAGCTGGACAAAGGAGGTTACGTCAAAGGTGGTGATTACCTTACTTTTACCGGGGTTACAAGAACATATGCTGATCCCGAGGTCACCATTGCACCACCGGACATGATCTCCATTGCTATCAGGGACAGGACCGGCAAACTCTATACACAGGCAGAGCCTGATCTGATGAACCTGAGGGTCCTTGTCGATTCGAACTATCAGGATATGGAGTATTTCCTGGAGTTCATCAATGTGAGTGCCAAGAACGATCTGAGCGACCCCTCTTATCAGGGTTGGCGTTTCCTTGTCCTCATCGATAATGACAATCCGGGTCTGCCCGGCGAGATACTGGTCAAACCGGATTCCAACGAGGACCGCCCACGTAACTATGATGACGACCGTGACGTGTTCGTCACCTGGAAGGATGCGGTGGATCAGTCTTCCGGAGTTGCCATGTATCACATCACCGTGAACATGGACAAGGAAGAGGCCTATGCAACGGGAGCCGAGATGATCGATGTTACAAAAGGAACCTACACTGCACAGGTAGAAGGCCTGAGCGAAGGTATCAACAAGATATTCATCTGGGCCGAGGACAACGTTGGCAACGAGGGAAATTCCATCTTTGTGGAGGTCAAGATAGATCTTACACAGGTCTATTTCACGGACTTCTATCCAGTGACCGGAGAATGGACCAATACACTCAGACCTACCTGTTCCATAATGGTTCATGATGATCTTACCGGAGTTGATCCGCTAAGCATCCAGTACGAGATATCCACTTCCGGTGAGGTTGGTCTCGTAGGTGATTGGCAGACCATTCTCGAGTCCTATGCGGCGGGCCCCGAGCTAAGGGTCGTTGTTTCCGGATGGTTCAAGAACGGTCAGGACAACTGGATACGTTTCCGTGCAAAGGACGTTGCCGGAAATCCGTTCTTCGAGTCCGAAGCATACAATGTCTGGATAGACGCGATGTCCCCGACCTACAAGCTCCTTTCACACTCCGAGGACGAGTACCATCTTGATGCTCTTCAGGAGGTTCGTGTTCAGGTGATCGATGAACAGTCAGGTGTGATCGCGAACAGCATAGAATACAGGATAACCACTCAGGGACTCACCAAGTGGTCACAGTGGATGCCGTACAAGGATGCGACAGATGGTCTGAGACCAACAGTAACGCTTCGTGAGTACTTCAGAAGAGGAGATCAGAACTACGTCCAGGTCCGTGCTGTGGATCAGGCCGATAATTCAATATCGTTCTCCAAGGTGTACAACATCAAGATAAACACCTATCCGGTGATCGATGTTGTTTCACCAGGAGCGGGTGATGAACTTTACACCGATAAGGATATCGTGTTCGACGCATCCCCTTCCTATGATCCGGACGGGGATCGGCTTACCATTAGCTGGTATATCAGCACCATCGATGGTCATGAGCTCCTCGGCGACTCTGCCCAGGTCCTTGCAAGGCTTGAACCTGGTGAGTACACTGTGACGGTGATCGCCAAGGACAGGGTGAACAACGAGGTCCAGTATCACTACACCATAACAGTTGTCGAACCACTTATTGATGATGATGATTTTGGAATAGACACCGATATGGACGGTCTTCCTGACAGTTGGGAATACCTCTGGCAGACCGATCCTGAAACCAAGGACGCTCTTGATGATCCGGATAATGATGACTACACGAACATGCAGGAATATGAGAACAAAACAAATCCCAAGAACCCTGACAGTCATCCGTCCGAACTTGAGAGTGCTGTGGCAGATTCCGATATTTCTTTCTTTGATCAGGAAGCCTGGCCTCTATGGGCCCTGCTCGCAATATTGTTGATCGCCGCACTCATTACAATGGGTATAGTAAAATCCAAGAAGGACAAGGCTGTAAAGAGGATCAAGACCGTGAGGAACATGAGGAATATCATGCCATCCGTTTCATGGGATCAGATCACCGCTACCGCCTACATGGCTCCCATGACACAGGCAGGTGTACTTCCAGCTGCCGCTGGCCCTGCACTGGCTCCTGCTCAGTTCGATCAGAGCACCGCTCTGCCTCCTGCACAGGAAGCGGAAGCGGCCCATGAAGCAGCTCATGTTGTTCAGCAGGCCGATGCATCGACCGCATCTGCGGAACCTGCTCCGGCCCCGGCTCCTGCGGAACCTGCACCAGCTCCGGCACCTGCGGAACCTGCACCAGCTCCGGCACCTGCTCCCCAACCGATGCAGGCAGCCCCTTCCGGAACGACCCCTGCTCCTGAGCAGCCCCCGGCACAGAACAATCTTCCACCTCAGTGAAATAGCTGAAGGAGGATGAACGGGAGGTTCTTTTGAGCCTCCCTTTTTTAATGTATATTTTTATCCTATCGGAATTTTAATGCATCCAGTCGTTCGACCCTTTAAATAGGGAGTAATGGAAACAAAGGTTAAACCCGGTCTTGAAAGTTCAAGGTTCGATGCTTTTGATCGGACCTTGATTTTTTATACTTTAGAAACAAAGATCAGTTGTTGTTAAATACAGACCTATCGCCTACTGCGTTGAGGGCTATGGGAAAGAGAAATGGGAAATGGACGGGTTGCCTCCTGATCCTTCTGATCACATTACCACTACTGGTGTTACAAGAAGGGAGCAGAGCAGAGGTCGATACAGGTGAGGAAGCGGGTCTCTTCATCAACATCACTCCCGAGAACTGCACCTATCTTCTTGATGAGGAGATCTCGCTCAGAATGAAGGTGAACGTTTCAATAGGGAATATGAACGAGTTCGATTTCTTCTATGCCTTCCAGACCAATGGATCACTTTTTTCAAATCCGATCTGGGAACCGGTCACACAGTACGAAGCGAATGGAACACATATCGATCTACTTGTGAACCTGTCGCTCCGGAACGGGACCGCAAACTGGATCATCTTCTTTGAGAACTCAACGGGCCCCAACGGAACGACATCCCCCGCACACAACCTCTGGTACGATGGTCAGGTGCCCTTCGTCGAGTTCAGGTTCCCGAAGGTCGAGGACTGGCTTCTTGATCCCCTGCATACATTGAGGTTCTACGCCCACGATACCCTTTCGGGGATCGACCGCGACAAGGTGGAATACAGGATAACTACACAAGGGCTCAACAAATGGACACCATGGAGATCCTATACCGGGAACTGGAGCAGTGATGGAACTGAGATCTCGATAACAGAGCGTTTCAGAAGAGGGGAGCAGAACTTCGTACAGCTCAGGTGCTGGGACATGGTAGGTAACGGTCCGACAACATCTGATTCCATAAACATCAAGATAAACACTTATCCGGTGATCGATGTTATTTCACCCGGAGCGGGTGATGAACTTTACGCCGATGAGGATATCGTGTTCGATGCCTCCCCTTCCCATGATCCTGACGGGGATAGGCTCACCATCAGCTGGTATATCAGCACAATCGACGGCCAAGATCTCCTCGGTGATACTCCTCTTGTTATTGCCAGGCTCGAGTCAGGTGAATATACCATTACGGTGATCGCCAAGGACCGTGTGAATAACGAGGTCCAGTATCATTTTACGATAACTGTGATGCCTCCCCCTTCGGTACCCCCTCCTTGGGTAGACAGTGACCTTGATGGTCTTCCTGACTATTGGGAATACCTCTGGCAAACCGATCCTTATTTCAATGATGCCCATGAGGATCCTGATGGAGATGGATATACGAACCTCCAGGAATACGAGAACTGCACAAATCCTAAAAATAGGCCTGGACCTCCTCCTGATGATGAAGACGAACCGGACAATGATATCAATATTGCCTATCTTCTCCTGATATTCCTTGCAGTTGTCGTTCTGATAATGATATCGTTATCCTTGATCGTATACCAGAAGAATAGAACACAACGAGAGATGGTCCAGGAAGAATAAGGCCTCAATTTGAGCCAACAGTTTTTTATCATCATTAATTCATGGACCGAACATGAAGATAGCTCTATTCGGCCCCCCTGGAGCGGGCAAGGGAACACAGGCGAAGTACATTGTCGAGACGTTCAGCATTCCTCAGATATCAACGGGAGACCTTCTCCGGGCCCAGGTCCGGGCCGGGACAGAGCTTGGTAACAAGGCAAAGGAGTACATGGACAAAGGAGAGCTCGTGCCCCAGGATGTCGTTATCGGCATGATGAAGGAGAGGGTAAAGAAAGACGACTGCAAGGGAGGTTTTATCCTGGACGGTTTCCCGAGATCAGCTCCCCAGGCAGAGGCACTCAAGGAGTTCGTATCCCTTGATGCGGTGGTGAACATCGTCGTTGACGTATCCGCCCTCGTCAGGAGGATAACAGGGAGAAGGATGTGCAAGTGCGGGGCAACGTACCATATTGATTTCAATCCCCCCGGTGAAGAGGGGATATGCGACCTGTGTGGGGGGGAGCTCTATCAGAGGGGTGATGACAGGGAAGATACGGTCAAGAGCAGGATCAAGGTCTACCGCGACCAGACCGAGCCCCTTGCGGAGTTTTACAGAAAGGAAGGTATTCTCCGGGACTTTGACGGCAACAGACCCATAGATGAGATATCCTCCGAAATAATTGGCTATCTGAAAGGTTTGAAGGAATAGAGATGAAGATACTGGTCATAGGAGCAGGAGCACTCGGGAGCCTCGTCGGAGGCATTCTCTCCACGGAACATGATGTCACGATAATCGGAAGATCGGAGCAGGTCTGGGTGCTGAAGAAAAAAGGCCTCAGGATAGAAGGTCTCACCGTGGGTGAATACAAGATCAAGGCCTTTACCTATGTTCCTACGGATGAGATATACGATCTGATAATAATTTGCGTCAAGGCATACAACACGGAGATGACGCTCACTCCTCTTACGCCACTTCTTGAAAAAGGGACCCGGATCCTCTCCCTCCAGAACGGTCTGGACAATGAGGAGAGAATACTGAAATACATCAAGGAACGGAACATCCCATCGGAGGTCATTGGAGGTATCACCTGTCATGGTGTTACTTACAAGGGCCCCGGCCTCGTGAAGCATGCCGGAACGGGTGATTCCATGATCGGTCATTTCGGGTGGGGGAGCAGGGAATCGCATATAGAGGATATCGTTCCGGAGATCGCCGACGCCTTCAAACGTGCCGGAATGGACATGGATATCACGACCCGCATTGATCGGGAGATATGGGCCAAGGCGATAATCAATTCGGCCATAAACCCTTTGACGGCCATTGTGGGAGCCTTGAACGGGATCCTGATCGATAACGATGACATGAACAAGATGACAAGGGAGCTCGTGATCGAAGGGGTCCAGGTGGCAAATGCGATGGGTGTGGACCTTACCGAGGAAGAGATGTTCAGACGCACCTTCGATGTTGCAAGGAGAACAAGGACGAACATATCTTCGATGTACCAGGATATCAAGCTCAAGAGGAGGACAGAGGTGGATTCCATCAACGGAGCGATAACCAGGAAGGGAGAGCTCTCGGGAGTTCCGACACCCCTTAACAATGCAATGGTGAGGCTCGTAAAGGGTCTTGAGGAAAGGAACCTCCAGGATCCGAAGGAATAGTGAGGGCTCCCCCCGGGTCCGAGGATGGTGAATTGGAACCCCGATGCGAAATTTCATATATGTTCTGCAACATCCCCATTAATGGGATGTAAATGACCATGGTGCAATCTGGTGGAAATATCAGTTTACTTGAGAAAACCTATGCATTCATACTGAAAAATAGAGTTGTGAACAGGGCAGAACTGGAATATTATGCTGAAAATATTTTGGAAAAGGATTACAATTACCTTTATCGAAAATACATTTTCAAATTAATGAAGCAGGGAAAAGTGGAAAGGATCAGAAAAGGTCTTTACTTTGCGAAGAACATTTATATCGATGAGCATGGGATCCCAAATAAATTCCTGGTCGGTTCGAAGATAAGATCACCTTACTATTTGGGTTATCACACAGCTCTTGAGATATCTGGTTCTGCTCAATCCATTCACCACGGATGCTACATTGCCATTGATATTAACAATAGATTCAAACCGTTTCAGTACAATGATCACAGGTTCCATCCGGTAATTGTTAATGACTTTGAAATGGGGATCATTATCCGTAATGTGGAGAATTTCACGGTCAGGATATCATCCCCCTCAAGAACCTTCGTTGAGTGTATCCAGCGTCCGGATCTATGTATTGGTTATGAAGAGGTATACAAGAGCCTTGAATCACTTGGTGGTGTTGAGATCGAAGGCTTGCTCTCGATTCTTGAGATGTACCATACAGACATTTTGTATAGGACGGTGGGGTTTTTCCTGGACGAGTTGAAAGAAAGATCACCATATTATTCACATATCGGAGAGAAAGAGCTGAACAAGATCCGGAAAAATATTGGCAACGGCAGATCCTATCTGATTCGGGGCAAGAAAGGTGAATATATCTCTGAATGGAGATTGTATATTCCTGAAGGTTTCAGGGATCTATTTCTTGGAGTGCGATAAATGGACATTTATAAATATGCCCCTGTCGTGGTTGATAAGATACATAGGTTAT
>JAYEPK010000613.1:0-1494 GCA_034723935.1 Thermoplasmatota archaeon | reverse complement strand
CCAGATCAACAGCCTTTGTTGTGATCGTGCATACATCCAGTTCCTGCATCGCTCCCACTACCGAAAGGATACCGAACGATCCATGGTCCATGTCTGTAGGAGTATTGTCCGGATCCGTTGGTGATGTAAGAGTATGGGTGAACTCCTTTTGCCCACCAATAAGGGTCTTTACCGCCGCGATCTCTCCGTTCGGGAACAGAATGGTCACAGCAGTGTTCGATATCGAGAGCCTGCCGTTGATAGTGAATTGCTCCCCGGCCCACACCGGTTGATCCGAACTGATCCAGGTCCAGATCACCGTTTCTTCCGGTTCACGGTGGTAATTTTCAAGTTCGAAGGGAGCGTTGATCGTCATCCCACCAGCGTCCACCGAAAGGGACCGCTTCACAGAATTTCCCAGGGTATTATTGTAGAACTGAACCGAGGATCCACCCATGTTGACAGGATAACAATCAAAAACCCCTGCAGGAACGGTAACCGGTTCAATACTGGAACAGGTATAGTTCTGATCAATATCGATCAGGTCTCCCGATGTTCCGAACGGGGTCCTTGCTGATACGTTCACGTTCCAGGTCTCACCCGGTATCAATGGAAAATCGAATTCCTCGAGAGGTGGGTGGTACTCGTAACCGAAGGGATAGTCACCGTTGAGCGAGTCCTGGGTACCGGAGATTGTGGCATTCGTTACCATTCTGTAAATGGAAAGGTCCTGGATCCTGTGCCAGGCATATCCAGACAGGTCAACGTAGATCCTCTCATGGATCCCGAGAAAGGGAATGTCGATCTTCCCCGTGATATTGCCTGTGATGTTGACAATATAAACCGGTGAATTCCCGTAGGTGAAATCAAGTGTGGCGGTAAGAACGCTCATGTTCATCCATCCGGAAAATGGAATGTTGAACGTAAGGTAGGTTATCTCAAACTCTGTGGAGTAGTTCCAGAAATCTCCAACCCTCCATGTCGGGACATCTACACCAGCATCCGGATCGAAGACCGGATCTGGAACGAACACCTCTTCTCCCGACATTTGGATGGGGACGATCAACATCGGAGCAGCTATCAAGATCAGGGATACAAGAAAAACAGACCTTCTATTCATGCGGCGATCTCTCCTACGGACGCACCATCTTGATATTGGGATTAATAACTTTCCTGCGAACCTGGGAGATGCCAACTCCTGCCAGCAGTATCAGGCCCGCGATCAACTGGGCGGATGTCAGTCTTTCATCAAGCATAATATATCCGATGAAATATGAAAAAAGAGGTATGAGGAATATGAAGAACGTGATCCGGGACAGCTCGGACCGTTTGATTAGTTCAAACCAGAGTATTGCGATTATCCCGTACAACCCTATCGAGCAGTAGAGAAGAGCAAGGATGCCTTCGATCGAGACCCCTCCGATCCAATTGATACTTTCCATTCCTGTTGCGATAAAAATGAACGTTATGGGAATAAGGAACAGAACTCCGAAGAAAGAGTTCACCGTAACAAGA
>JAYEPK010000612.1:0-6908 GCA_034723935.1 Thermoplasmatota archaeon | reverse complement strand
TGAAGTGCGATACTCAGGAAAGCGCGATGATTCCTGGTATGAGAAACTTGTCAAAGCTGTTAAATTAGAGTGGATCCTTACAGTTTAGCGAGGGGATGACATATCTCCTTGGTTTACACAGGCTTGACATTCAAACAAGGATGTCAATATCGATACCCAGTTCCTCTTCCAGTTCAAGATGGAGCTTATGCATCCTTACAGCTGCGTTGTGAGCCCCCTTTCCTTCAAGGTGTTCCATTGCTGATGCCAGTGATCTTCGTTTCCGGTTCCCGACAAGATCGTCAGCATGGGCAACGATCCTTTCCATGAGTGTTCCGGGAACGTGATCCACGGGTATTAAACCCAATTCCTCTGCTTCTTCTGCAGTGACGCCTGCACCGATATGGTTTGCGATCATCGATACGATCCGATCATCCAGCCCCAGTTCCCTGGCAATTTCAGCTCCCCTGTCAACGTGTTTGATGGAATGGGTAACGCTTCTTCCCAGGTCATGGAGCAGCAGTCCCGCTTCCAGAAGGTCCGGGTCTACATCCAGATATTGGTCAGGGTTTGATTTTCTAGATGTCTCGACCATTTTCATTCCAAGTTCATGGACCGCTCTAACATGATCCAGAACTGGTCTGGAAACACCAAGTTGGACTAGCAGGTCCATGCATTCGTCCCTGGATGGGATCGGCCCCCACTTCTTACTGTGAGGATCTGTTTTCCTGGCCGGCAATTCGTTATTCTTATCAATAACGTTCTTACCGGTATTGTCCGGAAGTATCAGCGACCTGCCACCATCGAACCGGAGGTCCAGCTGTTTCCCCTCACATATCCTATCAAGAAAAAGTGCTAGTGAAGAGACCTCTGAATGTGGTTGATTTGCAACGCTAACGTTGAAGTGAGCCAGATCATATACGTCCCTGGGTACCTTCTCAGCACCGACAATGACAAGAATATTTTCATCAAAGGGGATCCTTTTAACGCTTTCTTCAAGAGGTGCACCGTACATTGTAAGATGCACGATGGTTCCTTTCCACCCCTTCATCACTCCTTTTCTTCCGTGACCCGTTCTGATAAAGAAGTTCCCACCGAACTGTTCACCCACACTTCTTATTGTCCCTTCCAACTTTACATCCTTGGTATCGACATGGATGCCCCTTGCACCGAAGGCCCGGGATAGAAGTGCCACATGGGTCGTGATCCTCTTGTCCCTGTCCGGTCGATGGCCAAGTCTGAGCACTTCAATGTACGGAATCTCCACGGGGATATCGTCGGCAGGGGACATGCTCCCCCTCACTCCATCTCTGATATCCGCTCGATCCGATGACCCTTGTATGCAAGTCTTCCCGATCTCTTGACCAGGGATTTGAGCATGGTGGGGGTGAGTCCAAGCCCCTTGACGAACTCACCGGAGAAGGTTCCCTCTGATCCAACATTTTCAACAACCTTGTCCTCGAGCTTGGCGTATTCCTTCTCATCCATTGCTGCAATGTAGAGGACATCGGAGATCTCGGTGATCTGTGCGGAGGTGTTGATATGGACCGATACATAATAGGTGTGATATATCTTCTCCTTGTTGAACTGAGAATCTATCTGCCATGATGTTTCCACGAGATGCATCTTCTCGAAGAAGGCCAGGGCTTCCATTCCCTCATCCCCGTATTTTTCCTCTATGGCCTTGCTCGTGATCCAACCGTTCGCTGTCTCCTGGAATACGGATTTCTTCACGGGAGAATCCATGGCCCGGAGCAGGGCCACCAAGTCTGTGGGCTCATTGATCACTTTAATACGTTTCATGGGAGACGCAGCCGTATCAATGGGACACTTATAAATCATTTGCTACTTGACAGGTGCAACTATCGGGTCCCTGGCGACAGTGAAGGGTCTGATCGGTCAGGGACGATCGGGATAAGGTCTTGAAACATTCGATGTTGTTAGAAACGTATAAATACATTATCTATCATAAACACGCTGAAAAGGTGCTCCCCCAGGGGGAACTCCTGCTATCATCATATCACGATCACCAAGATACCCTGTATGTGAATGTAAACGAACCAATATTTGGTATTAATGGTAGGGTTCAGGAGGGTCAACGCCCCTTCCTTGGATAACAGCAGGAAATGAGTGCCTTTTCCACAGTTGACAGGTAAGGATAACTGCACAAGGAAGGTGTATCAAATGAATCTTGATCCAGCAACAACAAAATATCTGATCGAGGCCAAACTCACGGCCGATGGTATTGTGGAAAAGCCCGATGTGGTCGGTGCTATCTTCGGACAGACCGAAGGATTGCTCGGGGATGAACTAGATCTTCGCGACCTCCAGAAAACAGGAAGGATGGGAAGGATAGAAGTCGAGATAACTTCCAAGAAGGGAAAGTCTGAAGGCTCTGTCCTGATCCCGTCATCCCTCGACCAGGTCGAGACTGCGATCCTGGCTGCCGCTCTCGAGACCATAGACAGGATAGGACCATGCAGGGCAAAGATCACTGTGGATAAAATAGACGATGTGAGAATAAAGAAGAAGCAGAAGATCGTGGACAGGGCAAAGGAACTTCTCGGAACCCTCATGGACCAGAGCAAGCTTTCCGGAATGGGACTTACCGATTCTGTGAGACAGGCAGTCCAGGTCGATGAAGTGATCCATTACGGCGAAGATAAGTGTTCCGCCGGACCGAATGTTGATTCTTCGGATGCAATAATCGTTGTCGAAGGAAGAAGCGATGTTATCAATCTACTCAAGTACGGAATAAAGAACACAGTGGCTGTTGGTGGAACGAACGTTCCCAAGACAATCCAGAAGCTTTCTACAGAGAGAGTGGTAACTGCTTTCGTTGATGGTGACCGTGGTGGGGATCTCATACTCAAGGAACTTTCCCAGGTGGCGGAGATCGATTTCATTGCCAAAGCTCCGAAAGCACTTGAGGTGGAAGAACTTACCCAGAAGCAGATCATAAAGGCTCTAAGGAACAAGGTTCCTTTCGATCAGTACATGGAGATGCACAATCTGATTGTAGACAATCATACGAGGCCCAACAACAAGAACACCAATATTGATAGGACACCACCCAAGACGGGTATAGTTCCCAAACCGGGAGATAGGCCCAGGAAGGATGAAAAGCCAGGTAAGGATGTTGACGTGAGAAAAGCTCCAAAGGCAAAGGTTATAAAGGCAACTTCGGGAAAACCAAAGACGGAAGCTGATCTTATGACCCCTGAGATCGCCAGGTATAAGGGTATTCTGAAGAATCTCTCTGGCACCCTCAGAGCAATGCTTATCAACAAGAAAGGAGAGGTTGTTCAAGAGATCGCCGTAAGACAGCTTGCGGATACCTTGAAAACAACACCACCAGGTATTTGTGCGGTTGTTTTTGATGGCATAATCTCCCAGAGGCTTCTGGATATTGCTGCAGAACAGAAGATCGAGTTCCTTGTCGGTTCCAAGAAAGGTAACTTGACCAAGGAACCTGATGGAGTGCTCGTACTTTCAAAGGGCGACCTCAATCTATGATGAAGATGCCGTGACGTGGTAGAGTTGGTGAAAAGATGCCAAGAGCCCGAAGAAAAGGTAAACGAACCATGGACGGAATGGAATTTGACCCCGTCAAGGGATTTGAACCGGGGGACGTTGAGGATACGTCCCAGGTGATGATCCCTGCGGATCCCCTTCAACGGGTGATAGGGCAGGATGAAGCGGTCAAGCTCTCTCATCTGGCGGCACAGCAACGTCGGCACCTTCTTCTCGTTGGCCCTCCAGGGACAGGGAAATCAATGATAGCCCAGGCCTTGGCCGCACACCTACCTCTTCCCAGGAGTCAGGTCTTTGTAGTCTCCAATCCCGAATATCCCGAGAGACCCTTCATTCTGGTCAAGTCAAGAGAAGAAATTGAAAAGGAAGAGGTCAAGAGCCTTCTGATAAAGGAGAAGCTGATCTCTCCCGTTGACGCACCGGTCGATGTGGCAGAGAAGCTTGGTTACAGATGCACCAAATGTGGGACATACTCCCCAAAGGAGGAAACCATCTGTCCCAACTGTAGATCTGTCAAGGGGAATCAGAGTTCACCGAAGGTTGCCAGGGTCGACCTGGGCATGAACAATATGTTACAGGGTCTAGAGGATATCCTGAAGGTCACCTTGAACCAGATGGGGGGAGAGAAAGCACGGGTCCAGACCACACGGGTTGCACATGGTAAAGAAGAGGTTGTTGTCTACGAGGCTGCAGGTCCGAAGGTCCGCGTTCTTGACAAGAAAACCCTGGAGACCCGCAGGCAAAAGGAAAAGGCCTCTCCGAAGAAGGTTCTGATCCCTCTGAAGAGGAATAATTTTGTAATGGCCACCGGAGCATCAGAAACCGAGCTTCTCGGTGATGTCAGGCATGATCCTTACGGTGGTCACAAAGGTCTGGGAACACCACCCTATGAGAGGGTCGTCCCGGGTGCGATACATGAGGCACATGAGGGTGTTCTTTTCATCGATGAACTTCCTCATCTCGGTCATCTGCAGAGGTTCATATTGACAGCCATGCAGGAAAAGAGATTCTCAATTTCAGGCAGGAACCCGCAGAGTGCGGGAGCAAGCGTCAAGGTTGACAATGTTCCATGTGATCTGGTGTTCGTGGGAGCTTGCAATATTCAGGATCTGCAGCATATCATCTCGCCGCTCAGATCAAGGATAACCGGAAGCGGTTACGAGATCCTTGTAGAGACCACGATGCCGGATACCAGGGTGAACCGTTCAAGGTTCATACAGTTCATTTCCCAGGAGGTCCGCATGGACGGAAGGATACCGCATGTGGACCGTGGCGGGATAGAGGTTTTGCTTGAAGAAGCAAGGAAAAGGGCCTTCAAGACCGACAAGAAGAAGAGATCTCTGACTCTGATGCTAAGAGGTATGGGCGGCGTCATCAGAGCCTCCGGAGACATATCCATTGCAGAAGAGGCTGATCTCATCGGCCGGAAGCATGTTGAGCTTGCCATCAAGAGGAACCTGTCAGCAGAGGAGCAGATCAAGAAAAGATATGGACACTACCAGGGTGGTGTCATGAACGAGATGTCAGAGTCGCAGAGTCAAAAATATTCTCCATATAATTATTGGAATGAAAGCTCGGACGACCTGGCTGGATACGAATAAAATTGAGGAAGGGATCTTCCTATGTCAGAAGAGAAAGAAACCACCAGGGAGGGAAAGAAAACCTCCGGAACCGACAAGAAGAAAAGCCTGGAGACACTTCCGAAAATCTCGTCCGGAGAAGAGGTCAAGGAAGAACGGATCAGGGGAGAGAAGGAGATAACTTCCATTGATAAGGATAAATCTGGTAGCTCCACGGGTGAAAAGGAAGGTTCCGGTGCTGGGATGGTGAAGGAACCCTCCACACAGAAGGATCCCGGGAACGGAACTGCTCCGGTAGAGGCTCCTCCATCCGAGATAGAGAAGGATCATCAAGTAGAGAAAAAGGATGTTCCTTCCGAAGGCAAGCTGAAAGAGAAGGAAGTAGCATCATCCGAGGATAAGAAAGATAAGAAAAAAGATGAAAAGAAGGTTATGCCATCCGAGGACAGGAAAGAGGAGAAGGATGCACCCACTGAGGATAAGAAAGAGGATAAGAAAGAAGATGAAAAGAAGGTTATGCCATCCGAGGACAGGAAAGAGAAGAAGGATGCACCCACTGAGGATAAGAAAGAGGAAAAGAAAGAGAATAAGGATGCACCGTCCGAGGGCAAGAAGGAAGGTAAGAAAGTTGTATCATCCAAGGATGGGAAAGAGGAAAAGAAGAAACAGAAACCTGAATTCGCTCCATTTGAACCCGAAGATCCTCTGAAGGATGTGACGCTCGGAACTCGGAAGGAGATCGTTGAAGCACTTGTCAAAAAGCACAATGACATGCAGTCAAGGTACAAGATCGAGCTTGAGGACAAATCCAGGAAGCCCGAGGAACTGACCGACGTGAAGAAAGAGGAAAAGGTTATAAGGGACAGTGTGAACGAGGAGGTCCAGAAGCTCAAGGGGAAGAGAAAGACCCTCAGGGACCGCAACAAGGAGCTCCGAAGCGAGTTCTTCGATCTATTGAACAAGGAGGAGAAGGTCAGGCACCATCAAAAGGAGATCAATATGTATTCCCAGTTCTCAAAGGACCTTGAGTGGAAGCTCGAGACCGAGGCGATAACCATAGAGAACGAGAGGAGGCTCCTTGACGAGCTCCGGGAGACAATGAACAAGATGAGGGCGATAAGCGATGGCCTGACACCCGAGGAGATAAAGACCAGACTCTCGGAGATCCAGGAAGATATGGGGTCAAACCTCATCAGGATAGAGGAATATCACAGGGCAATGCTGGACAAGGTCGAGGAGAGCCAGACACATCACGAGAAGTTCATCGATGCAAGGAAACAGATCCGGGAGAAAGAAGGGAGGGAAGGATGGCTCAAGAGACGGATAGAGCTTCACAAGGAGATGGAAACGTTCTGGATGGGACAGCGGGAGACAGCGGTAAGGCTTGATGATGAGGATTCCAGAAGGGATATAGAAAATATCCAGGAAGCCATGATCACCCTGTTCAAGGCAAGGGACGGGGGAAAAGGCGATCAAGGGAAGGACAATGGAAGAGGAGCCCGAAAGGACCATCGAAGAGGACCTTCCAGAAAGCTTGAGATGCCGGAGAAGGATCGGAAGGATGATGAAAAGGAGAAGGCCGAGAACAAGGGATCATCTCTCGGGAAAGAACCCGCTCCTCAAAAGGTTCAAGAAGCAAAGAAGGAGAAAGGAGAGCCAAAGGAGACATTTCCTGACAAGAAGGAAGTTCCCGATAAGAAAGTTGAAGTGGCTCCCGAAGTGATAAAGGAAGAAAAAAAGGAGACATTACCTGACAAGAAGGAAGTTTCCGATAAGAAAGTTGAAGTGGCTCCCGAAGTGATAAAGGAAGAAAAA
>JAYEPK010000611.1:0-6908 GCA_034723935.1 Thermoplasmatota archaeon | reverse complement strand
GAATGGTTTCTTGCGTCCGGAACGAACTCCTGGGGTTACACACTTATCGCCGAGGGAACAGATCAGATCCAGCAAGATATACCACTACAGGCAAGAAGCTTTGACGGAATCGAATACTGCTATGCCTATGTTAACATTACAATAATGAACATACCACCCAAGATCGACCTTGACTATGATGATGATGGAGTACCGAACTCAAAGGATGCATTCAAGTGGGACCCTTCGGAATGGAAAGACTCGGATGGAGATGGAATGGGTGATAACTCGGATCCCTTCCCATACAATAAAGAGTGGACCGAGGATTCGGACAAGGACGGGATCGCTGACCTTGCAGAGGATGAGGTTTACAGATCCGATCCCGAGAACAGGCCCCTATCAAAAATCCATGATCCGGATGACGGAGGGAACAAATATAACCTGATGATACCCGTACTTCTCGGAATAATTTCACTTGTCATTCTCGCAGTCATGGTCTTTTCGATATTGGGCTACACGAGCAAGAGGAACGCCTCCCGAGATCCCAAGAAGATGGCACGATACAATGCAAAACAGCAGAGATCCAGGGAGAGGAGACACGAGTTTATCGAGAAACTTCCCATGGCAAAGATAATGGACAGGGTAGTCGAAATGATCGGAGGAGGAGGTGCCAAACCATCATCCAGCTTCCCAACCCCATCACAAATTGGTGGACCAACACCCACCATGGTCAGGTCACCGATGAACATCCAAAGACCCGGCATACAGCAGATCAACCAGAGGCAGCTTCCTCCCATGATGCCGCAACAGATAAACAGAAAGTAGAAAGGACTCGATCAGGCCGGACCCGTGTCCGGCCCTGCTCCTTCCAAAGATATGGAATGATTTTGACCAGCAGGTCCTAGGTATCAAGGGTCAAAGGGTACTTTACCCCCAAGAAAGTAAATAACCGGAAACAGTTCGGCAAAAGGGGTCCGGGGGCCCTATTTTACAAAGGGGTGCATTGATGTTGATCAAAGATCTGGTTGCGTGTGGGGCTCTGCGGTTTGGTGATTTTACTCTTACGTCAGGCATGAAGAGCAGATACTATGTAGATATCAAGAAGGCTTCCTGCATACCAGAGATACTCGAGAAAATAACTGACAATTTTGCAAAGAAAGGATTTGAATGCGACAAGGTAGCCGGTATGGAACTTGGAGCCGTTTCACTTATCACTGCCTATTCCCTGAGAGAAAATGTCCCATTCGTGATTATCCGCAAAGGTGGCAGGGAACATGGAACCAAGAAGCGGATCGAGGGAGATATAAAAAAGGGGGAGAGGATCCTTATTCTGGAAGATGTGATCACAAGCGGTGGGTCGGTCATCGAAGCTGCCCGACTAATCAATGAAGCTGGAGGCAACATAGTAGGGATACTGACCGTTGTTGACAGGGAGGAAGGCGGGACGGATAAGGTCTCCTCGATTGCACACTTCCATGCACTGGTAACCGCCAGAGACCTGCTTAAGGAAGCCGATAAGGGAACATCAAAGGAGAGGTGATCGTGTGAAAGTGCTTGTTGTAGGTGGAGGGGGAAGAGAACACGTGATCGCCTGGAAGATAATAAAGAGCAGATGGGTTTCCAAGGTCTACTGTGCCCCTGGAAATGGAGGGATCTCTGAAGTTGCCACCTGTGTTCCAATAAAAGCAGATGACATTGAAGGACTCATTTCCTTTGTCAAGGATAAAGAGATCGACATCACAATAGTCGGTCCCGAAGCTCCGCTTGCAATGGGAATTGTGGACAGGTTCGAGGAAGAGAAGCTGAAGATATTCGGACCATCGAAGGCAGCTGCAAGGATCGAGAGCTCGAAAGTATTTGCAAAAGAGCTCATGAAAAAATATGACATCCCAACAGCTGATTTCAAGGTATTCGACGATCACAGGAAAGTGAAGAAGTACATCAAGAGGACAGGTGGACCCATGGTGATCAAGGTGGATGGTCTCGCTGCCGGAAAGGGAGCATTTCCATGCGAAGATGAGATCGAGGCACTCGAAGCAGTTGACAGGATCGCCTCCGGAGCTTTCAAGGATGCGGATGATCGGATAATCATCGAGGAGTTCCTGAATGGGGAGGAAGCATCTGTACTTGCTTTTTCCGATGGACAGAATATCATCCCCCTGGAATCCGCCCAGGATCATAAAAGAGCATTTGATGGGGACAAGGGGCCGAACACCGGCGGTATGGGAGCCTACTCTCCCGCACCAATAATTACAGATGACCTGTCCTCCCGCATATATGATGAGATACTGGTCCCGACCATAAGAGCCCTCGAGAAGGAAGGTTGTCCTTACAAAGGCATCTTGTATGCCGGTCTTATGATAACCGAGGATGGACCGATGGTCATAGAGTTCAACTGCAGGTTCGGAGATCCAGAGGCCCAGGCGGTCATACCAAGGATGGCTACGGACTTTCTGAAACCGATACTTGGATCATGCGATGGAACCCTGGACAAGGTGAGGTTCAGATGGTCAAGGAGCGCGTGTGTATGTGTTGTAATGGCATCCGGTGGATATCCCGGATCATATGATAAGGGATACCCGATCGAAGGTATAGTGTCAGCCGAACGCACCGATGGAACCGTTGTTTTTCATGCAGGGACAAGACTCACGGAAGATAACGAGATAGTTACCTCGGGAGGGCGTGTCCTGGGTGTCACTGCGACCGGCCCAACCATTAAGAAGACCATTGAAAAGGCATACAGAGGTGTGAAGAAGATCGATTTCAAGGATGCGTATTACCGAAAGGACATCGGCAAATCTGCCCTTTTCCATGTTGACAGAATATGATGATCCAATAATCATCTATCCGATCGGCGGATCAGGTTCCAACTGCTGTTGAACTGAGCCCTGGACGGATGGTTCGATGATCTCACCTTCATTCCTTACCTCTTCGGTAACGGAAGTTGATGCAGGAGGAGTTTCAGACACATCTGGAATTACCACCTCCTGCTCATCCGGAACTGGAGGAGATGGCGGCTCCTGAATGGTCTTAACATCTTCGACCTCCTGTTCTACCGGAGGTTCGATAATGCTATCTCCTTTCCCTTCCTGGAGAGACTCATCAGCATCTTTGGAAGGAGACTCAACGGTTCCTTTGATCGGCAGCTCTTCATCGACACCAACGGTTTCAGGAGAGGGAGGTGAAACATCGATATCCACTCCATTCTTGTCCTGAACCTTCCTGCTTACAAAGAACAGCACAACAGCGAGTGCCAGGGCGAAGAACAGAGCACCAATGGAGATCACCACAAGGAGCGGATCAATGGTATCGGAAGTGTCATCATCATCGGTAATCACGCCTTCATCCACAAGGGTCGATATCTCCACGGTCCTGCTCTCATCGGCCATCTCTAAGATGTTATCATCTATCACGATCCAGGCATTGTAGGTAAGATGAGTGTAGGTTGTAAGATCAACAACGTTGTTGTTGATCGAGACCCTGTATTGACCCTCCCCTATCTTTACCAGGACAACATCCCTGGGAAGACCACATATCTGGTTTCCTTCATAATTACATGGAATTATATTTCCCATAACGGTGGCATTATCGGGAACACCTTCGGTTTCCACGTAAAAGTAGATGTTCTTCCCCTCTCCAACAATGCTGAGGTCAGTTATCTTCATCTCGGGAGGCCAGTCACCGTTATCATCGGGAACGGAGGCCATCACAACCACGGTCATGCTGTATTTATGACCGCCTGACCCTAACAGGACCTTGAAATTGAATGTCCCCGACACATTTTCCGGAACATTGATTTTACCAAGCAGATCAATGGAATATCTTATCCTCCCAACAGGTAGGACCTCCATGTCAGTTTCGGAAGGAGCGAATGTTATGTTATTCGGTTGGGTTGACAATGGAACACCGGATACGGTCAGCTCCCATCCTTCCGGGAGGCCCCCATACCATATTGATAGATCGGCCTCTTCACCTTCCACTTCTTCGAAATGAAATGAATCCAGAGTGATATTGAACTCCCCGAATGCTGGCGTGGTGAGTTTCAGGAGCGGTGTCCCGGTGGTCCTTACATACACCTCAGGTTCATCCTCGTTATGATAGGAACGAGTGTTTATAACACTGTCATCATCCGATGTTATCACAGCGATCAGACCCATCCCCTCTCCAGGATGCTCTATCGAGAAGTTCATGGAACCTCCAGGTAAGAGACTCGTGATCTCCTGCCCAGTATGTACCCCCATGTATCTGTTTGCTATAGGTATTCCCTGATAGTTCCTTATGTTCGAGTATGATTCGACCTTGTAAACCGTAAGCATTCCAGAGAAGGCGTCCTTGTATTCTATCGGCAGGGATAACGAGATCAAAAGATCGGTTTCGATCTCCAGAAAATCCACCTCAACCGGTGCGGTCTCAATCGCCGAGGCATTCTCGATAAAGGACCTAATATCATCCATATCCTCTTCCTTTTCGTTTGAACCGGACATTCTGAAAATGTTCTTATCGAAGAAAACATCAGGAGAGGCTGTAATTCCCATCTCATCTGCGACCAATTCTGATTCCTCGTCATCCGTCACGTATATGATGTACTCGAAATCCAGGTCCTGCACTTCACCGTAGAGATATTCTATCGATTCTTCCACATCCACACAGGGGGCGCATGTGGTCTGGGTGAACATCTCCACAAAAACACGATGTCCTGCCCATTCGGGACGGGGGACCACCTCATATGAATAAGACCATACGGGGAATGTGAAATTATCGATATATGGTGCGATCTGGTCCCAGGAGGCCGAGATGTTCATCATATGAACACCTTCAATATCCATTGGGAGCACTATCTCATCTTCGAACCTCTGGGAAATGGAAATATTACCTGCATCCACGGTAAGTGAATATGTTGCGTTTTCAACCTCCAGTATAACAGAGACATTACCAGCTTCACCGGTCCCGCTGTTCCTTACCCTGTAGGTCAGGGAAACATTTGAACCGGTGTAGAACGTATTCGGACCGGAAGCCGGAGGGACGTCCTCCGGAAGGAAATCCACCTCACCCTCTATGCCCATTTTGGGTGTTGGCCAGGTATTGACAGACAATGAGAATTCGGCATATCCTTCAAGTTCATTGAATGAAGCAGAAAGGTTCAAAGTATGTTCTCCTTCTTCCACAACTATGATTCCTATCTCGAAAAGACCACCAGTTCCTGTTATTGTTGTGTTCGAGAGATCGGTCCCGGGAATGGATATGTTTATCTCCGCTCCTTCTATCTGTTCATCGATGTCATTCGATATATCTCCCGAGATCGTGACCAACTGACCGGGGAATATCGTGTCAACGTCAGCTGTTGCATTGACAAGCAATTTCCGGGCCTTCTTGAACAATGTGACATTCAGCTCATGAGAATCCGGATCTGCAGGATATGTAAAAGAGCTCCCGGACCCGTAGGTAGCAGTGACATGAAAATATGCGAATACGGTCTCTATTCCAAAATACCCTGCAGGAAATTCGTGAAAGAACATGGACCCATCGCCACTATCTGTCATGTCAAGAGGAATTTGACAGGTACCTCCGAAACATGATTGGACCTTGACAAGAGTTATTGGTTCGTCGAAAATAGTGTAGGTGATCGATATGTTCAATGGTTCATTGACCTCAGGTTCCATAGGGCTATAACGATAATCCGAGAATTCCGGTTCAGTTCCAAGAACTCCCCTCGGAACAAAGGTCAACAGGAACACTGTCATGACCATTATCGCAATGATCATCATGTATCTCGATGAATACCCCTTGGATATCATGATATCTAGATCGTTATCAATAACATATAGTTTGACCCTGTGTTTATATAATTGTACATTAAAAAAGGGGCCCTTCCATCGGAAAGGCCCCTGATAAGGGACTTTTACTTTCGCTTCAGGCGATACCATCATTGTCGGTATCTTCTACGTGTCCATCAGTTGAGTCGCTACCGGCCAGCTCGACACCGTCGATCAGCATGTCGTTGTCAGTGTCCCAGTCGTTGGGGTCAAGGCCGAGAGTGATCTCCATTGCATCATTCAGGCCGTCGCCGTCGGTGTCGGGGTTGTTGAAGTCGGTTCCAAGGGCCATCTCTTCCATATCGGTCAGGCCGTCACCGTCATCATCGGGATTACCATCTCCGTCACCGTCACCGTTGCCGCCCACTGCAGGACCGGATCCTGCGCCGCCGCTGTCACTACCGCCGTTCCCGCTGCCCGATGTGCCGTCATTGTCGGTATCTTCTACGTGCCCGTCAGTGGAGTCGCTACCGGCCAGCTCGACACCGTCGATCAGCATGTCGTTGTCAGTGTCCCAGTCGTTGGGGTCAAGACCGAGTGTGATCTCCATTGCATCATTCAGGCCGTCGCCGTCGGTGTCGGGGTTGTTGAAGTCGGTTCCAAGGGCCATCTCTTCCATATCGGTCAGCCCGTCACCGTCATCATCGGGATTACCATCTCCGTCACCGTCGCCGTCGCCGCCCACTGCAGGACCGGATCCTGCGCCGCCGGTGTCACTACCTCCGTTACCGCTTTGCGAGGTGCCGTCATTGCTGAAGTCCCAGGGCCAGGAGTCATCGGGGTCAAGCATACCGTCCCCATCAGTGTCCGCATTGTTCGGGTCTGTGGGGATGTAGATGTCCTCACCAGTGTCCGCATCAACGCCAGCCAGTCTGAAGTATTCGGCATAGTTGTCATAGGGCGGGTCCACCTGGGTGTAGGATGCGTATTCCTCGCCTCCGAAATAATCGAAATCCTCATCCGCATCCATCGGATCGGTGGGGTTCAGGTCATTATTGACCTCCCATCCGTCGGGAAGTCCATCGCCGTCGGAGTCCCAGTTGTTGGGGTCCGACCCCGCAAGGAACTCATCAAGGTTCGTCAGATTATCATGGTCCGGGTCATAATCCCAATCAT
>JAYEPK010000610.1:0-1502 GCA_034723935.1 Thermoplasmatota archaeon | reverse complement strand
CTCCGGAGGTTGTACCTATCATACGTGTGACTGATCGGTTCAAGGTCCCGGGTCCTTCAGGCGGACAGGATGGGACGATGGAGATATCTTCCATGGATACTTCGGACCGTCCCCCGGAGACAAGGACCACCATTCCCGGGAGCACCTCTACGGAGAACGGTTCGTTATTGATATCTCCGGGGAGCGACATGGGGCCGCTCCCGGTATCACCGAACCGGATCACAGCACTTGACCCATCCTCCCAGGTTGATATCGTGTACAGCATCTCGGAAAGTGAATCGGCGATCTTGGATAGTTCCTCATTATCGTTCTTATCATCGAGACCGAGATTGTAGGCGAAAACACCTGCAAGCATAACCACGGCCAGAATCAGGGCTCCTCTGAAGATAATATCCCCGAGATCCATCACACTCAACGTTCTGTGGAATGTATCCTGATTATTTACTTTCTCCGATCGCCGAACCGGAAAAATGGATATCCCATCGTGACCATCCTGTAACGAAGCGCATGGGTTTCATAGAATTACAGGCAGAGCAGACGACCGCTGCGACAGATCTTATCCTTTTCATACTTTGTATTGCCCTTGCCGTTGTCATCTCACGAAGGGGACGTTCGAAGGACGAGGGGAGAAGCAGGTACTGGACGATCCTATTCCTCTTACTCGGCTTCTCGGCAGGGAGTGGAGCCGTAGCCCATGGGATCGATATGCCGACATGGTTGAACGACCTCGTCTGGCTCCCTTTGAACCTGGGTCTCGGTCTCACGATATCATTCTTCATTCTGATAGTGATACTTGAGCTCCGGGGAGCGGAGAAGGCAAGGAAGTTCCTTCCTTTCCTGATAGGGATCGGAATCGGTTTCTTCATATTCACTGCACTTGTACCGGGTGTTTTTCTCCTGTTCATCATCTATGAAGGCCTTGCTATGCTGTTTGCTCTTGGTGCCTTTTTTCATCTTGCAAGGAAAAGGGAAGGAAAGCATTACTGGGTCATATCTGCAGGTGTGTTCTTGACGATGATAGCTGCCGTTATCCAGGCAATCGAGCCGTTATCTCTGACATTGATATGGGAATTTGATCACAACGGTCTGTTCCATATTGTTCAGATGTTTGCCTTGATCGTCCTAACCTGTGGAATTATTTACCAGATCGGTGATCTTGATCGCTCCCTCTGAAGCTTTTGGGATGGTAGTTTTCCTTCCGGACATCTTCCACTGTCAATGTCTACCTTTTACCCAACTCCCGGATGTTCAAACTATAGTCGAATACTAAACACCTGATACTTTTCAAAGCGTATTCGACACATAGACTCCAGCAGAATCGGTTCCTTCGGACTCCGGTTCTGCGAGCATCTTCATTGGGTAAAGATCGGCAAGAGGTCGTAGTTTTACCCAATGACGATATCACGAACAATTAAGTTCAGGTTCATAAGTTCGTGACTATAATAGAAAGGATACCAATATGAATATTATTCGTATTTGTTTCATTTCTCTCACCTCATAAA
>JAYEPK010000609.1:0-1504 GCA_034723935.1 Thermoplasmatota archaeon | reverse complement strand
CTATGCAATAAAGTTCGATCTTACAGACCTTGATAACAAGACCTATGAACTTGATGGTGGTATCCACCTGAGAATAGAGTTCAAAGCCATGGATTCACATGGCAACTCGAATGAACTCCTATACGATCTTCGTATCTCAACTGGATGATCAGAGGAAAACCTTAATCTATAAGTAGTTAAGATTGATTATAAAGATATGTTGACCAGATGGTGAGTTGGACCCAGATCATCCTTAAAGGTGGAATAAAGATGAAGAACAAGAAATTGAGATTTGAAGTTGAAGAGAAAGATGAAGAAGATGATTGGGACGATTGGGAAGATGATGAAGAAGAGAAAGATGATATCATTGATAACGAGAAGGAAGTAGATGATGGATCGAATGAGATAGAAGATGTACCCAAAAGCAAAAAGAGAATAAAAGGGCCAAAGCCAGGTTCCAGGAAAAGGGAAAGGACTAAAAAGGCACTGGTATGGGCCTTCAGGGGATTTGTTGTGATACTGGTCCTTGTTCTGATCTTTGCGCCAATCGAACCATTCGAGACCATACGGGAAAAGACGGGTATAAATAAACTTAAAGATCTTGCAAGACCGTTCACGAACTTTCCAGAGTGGGTTAATGTAACAGTGACCATGACCTATGATGTGGCGATAACAGGTGGTAGCGTTGATGAGATGAGGATACAAGTGGCACCGCCATTTGATATTCCATTTGGAGACAATACGAAGAATAAAGCATACGTACTTCAGGATGTACTGGATATCAGGTTTACACCAATAAATAGCATTGATCTGATAGATTATAACAATGATATGAACCGTGTTTCCGGTTGGGATTTCGAAGATGAGCGGGGTCCCCAACTTGCTCTATCCGTTACATACGATATGACACTGCATACCTACAAATGGGATATCTCCGAGAAAGACTCGGGTAGGATCTCTGATATTCCAGAATACTATACCACAAGGTATCTTACCCAGGAATGGGTGGTGGACTTGGATAATGATGGGGATCCGGATACAGATAGGGAAGGTAAAGAGCTCTACAGATACGATCCGAAAGACCCGGACATTGTAAATTTAGCCGAGGATCTTACAAAGGATGAAGAGACCGTCTACGGAAAGATAAAGGCAATTTACGATCACATTCAAGATGAATTCACATATACCACTCCGACCCAGCGAGAGGATGATCGATTGAGATACGGCAGCTATCCCAAATGGGCTACAGGATGTCTAGCCGATGGATACGGTGACTGCGATGATCAATCCCTTTTGATGGCCTCTCTTTGTAGGGCAATTGGTATCCCTGCATGGCTTGAAATTGGTTATCTTTATGATCCGATGGAAGGGTCATGGGGGGGGCACGGATGGTTCAATGTAGCAATTCCTGTTAAAGATGATGATGGGAACATCAGGAGCGATCCTGTCATTGCTCCGATCGACCCTGTAAATCATGAGTTCCTTTTCAGGGATCCTTACCGAATAACCGATTGGATCGATGATG
>JAYEPK010000608.1:0-1506 GCA_034723935.1 Thermoplasmatota archaeon | reverse complement strand
GGAGATCTCTCTCTTCAGGGCCTTCCTGGAGATCCTCTTCCCCGTAAGCTCTTCGAGCCTACTCCTTAAGTGCCTTATCTCGGAGAGCCAGATATCGGATGAGGTATCTCCGACCTTCACCCTTGGAATGTTCATCATGGTCACCGGGAGCCAGTCCTCCATGATCTCGGCCAGTTTCATCTTCCCGTCGCAGGTTGCTGGACCTACGACCATGTCTATGGTCTCGGTCATCGGGTTGCTGGAGACCATCTTCGATCCGAGAGTGGACTTCACCATGGGACAGAGACCTGCGTCTCCGAGAAGCTCGTTGGCCGGATGCACCGGTTCGTAGTAACCCGAGCACATCCTGATCGATTGGGCCCCGGCCGCGTGGATCATCTCCACCGGGACCATGACACAGAGAGTGCCGACCACCTTTCCTCCCTTCTCCTTGAACTCCTTCAGTTCAACGGTCCTTACACCGCCGTAACGATGGACCTCGTCGAAGTAGGAAAGGGTCTTTGCCCTGCCCTTCTGCTTCTTCAGGTTGTCTCTCGTGGCCTCTTCCATAACTTTGGACCTCTTCTTTGTCCGGTCCCTCTGCTCCTCCGAGAAATAACCTTCCCTGTCCTTCAGATATCTGTTGCTCATTTTTTATCCCCTCCGATCCTCGAACCTTTCAAGAATCTACCGATGAAAGGAATGCCGAGATCCCTGGGTCTCTTCGATCCTGCAAGCTTGAACGGTCCGAACATGAGGGAGAGGCAATCCTTTTCAGGACACATCTCCACACATTTTCCGCACAGTGTGCAGTCCTGACCCGAGACATCATCGGATTCCATATCTTCGTACACCTTGTCGTGGTCCAGGGGACAGACCCTGAGGCACACTTTGCACTCGGTACATTTGTCCGGGTCCTTCCTGAGCCAGAAAAGGGACAATTTGCTGAAGAGCGCCATGAAACCTCCCATGGGACAGATCCTGCAAAATGCCATGTTCAAGAAGAAGCTCGTTCCAAGGAAAAGGACAAGGCTGATGATGGCGAGGACCGGGAGCGTTGTCGTCCAGGGTTCGAGGCCCAGTATCTGCTGTGACATGGTGAAGAAACCCTTTGCCGGGCAGACCTGACAGAAAGGCAGTGCAAATGTCGATTGTGACCCGACAAGACCAAGTGATGATATGCCGATGGGGACGGAAATTATCACGGTAAGGAATATGATCGCGTATTTTACCCGCCTCAGGAGGACCCTGTGGGACCATTTCAGTCTTATCTGTGAGATCCCTATCTTCTCCCTGAGCCACCCCATGAACTCCTGCACCATACCGAACGGGCACAGCCACGAACACCATATCCTTCCAAGGACGATAATGAGGATGATGACGACAAGGAGCATGATAAGGACATCGACGAAGTAGTTGTAGGATCCCTGCGTGAGCCCGTCCTGCAATTGGTAGTAGAAACAGGAGGTGGGTGCGGAGTTGATGTACCTGCAGGATGCATTGGGGAGGAATACCCTTCTGAAGATC
>JAYEPK010000607.1:0-6954 GCA_034723935.1 Thermoplasmatota archaeon | reverse complement strand
GGCCTACACTATAGGAGAAAGATATTACGAAGCATTCGATCTGAATCCAAGAGACGTAGAAAGAAAATTCTTTCAGATCTTTAAAAATCTTAGAGGGACAGATATCACTTCGTTCAAGGATATGTCATTAGAGAACATCAAGAGATCAAGACTATCTTTACCTAATATCTATCTTGAAAAATTGGATGAGGTTAAGAATTTGGTAGAAAGCGTGGATGATAATATGTGTCCAGTATGTGGAGAAACAATATTATTCAATAGAGAATGGGGTTTATATTATTGTGAAAGAAAAAAAGGGTCAAATAAAGGATGCAATAGAGTGTATCGAAGAGGTGGGGAATGAATGGATTTAAGGACCTTATAGATATTGAACCGTTTGGGCTGTAGAGTATGGATAGTTCATAGGAAAAAATCCCACGTCATTATTAAATAAAGAATCTGCTTAAACTATCTCTTGATCCAGGTGATAAAGAATGAAGGTCACACTTGCTGGCGCAACCATGGACAGACGCTTCTGGAAAGATGATGAGGCTGCAACACCGGAAACGATATCCGCAGCATACGCAAGGATCTCCCACAGCCCGAAGACCATCGGGGAGCTGAGGGATATTGCTGTGAACGAGATAGAAAAGGCCAGGTCCTCGAACGAGAACATCGTGTACCGGATGGGACATTCTTCCGTTGCGGAACATGCGGTCTTCAACCTGGATGTCGAAGATGCGTCCCGGCTTCTCGTCGAGTTCATAGAGAGGCACCGCCTCGCCTCCTACACGGAAAGGTCGCAGAGATACGTGTTCTTCGGCAACAAGACCTTCCGGATACCGCAGGAGGTCCAGGGTACACGGTTCGAGGAAGAGGTAGGGAAACTGGAACAGGACAAGTTCGATCTCTACACCGAGGTCTCAAAGAACAAGGACCTGAAGGAGACTTACGGAGAGAAGCTCCTGGAGCAGGCAAGGTACGTTCTGGGGCTGACATGTCCCACGGACATCGGGCTCACGCTGAATGCAAGGGAGGCCGAGTACATCATCGCTCAGGGTGCTTCTCATCCTCTTGAAGAGGTGAGGGAGTTCTCGAAAGCCCTTCTTGAAGCAACCGCTTCCCTGACGCCCTCCCTGGTCAAATACACAGAAGGTAACGATCATGTTTACAGAGCATCGAATATGATCCAGGGAAAACTTGCTTCCCATGATCTTGTGAAATATGATGAGGAGGGAAAGAGGATTTTGACCTTCAATCCCAACAGGACCCATATCTGCTCCGACCGACCGTCGACCTGTGACGATCCGGAATCCGAGGTCGTTGCGGGCCTGATCTTCGAGGTAAGCGGGCTGTCGCTCGAGGAATGCAGGTGTGTCGCCAGGGACATGACGGATGAGGAACTTCTGGACATCCTGCTCCCCGTATTTCAGATATATCCGTCTCATTCCTCGCTCCCCAGGGCATTCGAGATGATGGACCTGACCTTCGATTTCGATATCTCCGCATCGGGCTTCGCCCAGCTCAAAAGGCACAGGATGGCAACCATCCTGACCCAGCGGTATGACCCCTTTCTCTGGGAGACCCCTGCGGTATATCTTGAAAACAAAGAGCTAACCGAACGGTTCTGGGGTCTCATGAAGAGGAGTTCCGAACTGTACATCAGAATAAAGAAGGAGATGGGTCCAGAGGTGGCACAGTACGTGCTGACCAATGCTCACAAGAGGAAAGTGATCTTCAAGGCAAATCTCAGGGAGATATACCATTTCGTGAGACTCAGGTCAGACCATCATGCCCAGGACGAGATAAGGAACATCTCCGAGATGATCGTCCAGCAGATGGAGATGAGGTTCCCTGTGGTGACATCCATGCTCTGCGGAAAGGACGGCTACCTCGATGGAAAGAAGAGGATAATGGAGTGCGACGCCGAGAAAGAAAAATAACAGGTCAATTACGGTTGTGATAAGATGATAGCAGGAACGTGTTATATCTGCGGCAAACCAGCATTCAGGACCTGTTTGCTGTGCGGAAAGCCAGCATGCAGGGATCATCTGGACGAGAAGGGCTTTGCCTGCGTGAAATGCTCCCCAGGCGGGAAGAAACCCAGGATCTCCAAGGGACCCGGGGAACCCGGTGGGGTGATGGGATGATAGAGGTCGAGATAGAGAAGCTCGGACATCCTGATCTGGAAATGATCGAGGGTCTCCTTGGAGAACTAAAAAAGAGCGAGGCCCCACCATTCTCAGGTTTCGATCCGGATATGGATGCAATAACCGATGCAGTGAAGAGAATATCTTCCTCAAGCAAGATCGTGATCATCGGACACGGTGGATCGATCACGACCTTCAAAGGTATCCTGAACTCTGTCGGCCGAAGGGGAGACAGGGAGTTCCATCTGATCGACACAGTGGACCCCGAATACATTGGATACGTGAAGAAAAGATGCGACAGGTCCGAGACACATGTCATAGCGATCTCGAAATCCGGCAATACACTTACCGTTCTGGAGGTGCTCTCGATCTTCGACGGTTATTCCACGATCGTGATCACCGAACCCGGCTACGGAACACTCAGGAAACTGGCGAAGAGGAAGGAATGGACCATTGTCGATGTACCCACGGACATCGGAGGCAGGTTCTCCGGTATAACGGCATCCGCGCTCCTGCCTGCTCTGGTCCTTGGCATCGATGTAAATGCGTTCGTCCGGGGAATGAAGGAAGCTTACATCGATGCCAGGAAGAAGGATGATATGGTCAACCTCTCCGGAGCATTCTACATGATCGAGAGGATGGGGAAGAGGACAATATTCATGCCCGTATATTCCAAGGGATACTCTGCTTTCAACGATCTGGTGACCCAGCTCTTCCATGAGACCCTCAGCAAGGGAAGAAAAGGTCTGACGATGCTCACCTACGAGGGACCCGAATGTCAGCATCATACGAACCAGAGGGTGCTGGACGGTCCGGAGGATGTCGCTACACTTTTTATCACAGTTGATGGTGAGGAAGGGGAGCAGGTTTCCTGGTCCGGTGTCGACATCGAATACAAGGGAGTTCCCATGTCGGAGATGGGCCCCTATTCGCTGAAGAAGGCGATGCTCTCCGAGGCACGGGGGGTCATGGGCTCCATGGATGATATCAAGGCGCCCTATGCTGTGTTGAAGATCAAGGGCGAGGATGAGAGGGCGGTGGGATACTACGTTGGTATGGTGCAGTACCTTGCATATTACTTCGCTCTCCTTCGAAGGGTGAACCCATTCGATCAACCGGCCGTTGAGAAGGCGAAGGAGATCGCTATGGAAATAAGAAAGGGCACTTGATATTTACATTCGCTACCCTCTCCCCTGCTCACCTTTTTTTAACTCATTCAGGGTAGAAGACATGCCAAGGGGTGAAGTGAAGATGTACTCATCAGGTCTTTCAATATGTCCGGAATGCGGTCAGGTAACGCTGGCAAGGCAGGGTAGATGCGATTTTTGTCTCAATCCGGAATGTGATCTGAAAGGATGTTCCCTTTGAAATGTGATCGTCCCGATCGTTCGTTCTTTCTGTAGCTGAATTGAGCAAGAATGACTATTCTTTCTAACAATCATCAATTTCTGTCACCAATGTCGTTTTATGAAATCTAAAAGGAAACCTTTAATAAGATATGTGTTTTCAATGCCCCCGTCCAACCACCATGCATGGACGGTGATTTCATGTCTAAGATCGGAATTACAGAATTAATTTTGAGGGACGCGCACCAATCTATCCTGGCCACCAGGATGAGAACAGAGGATATGGAACCGATACTTGAGAAGATGGACAAGGTCGGTTACTGGGCTGTCGAGATGTGGGGAGGCGCCACGTTCGATGTCCCTCTGAGGTTCTTGAACCAGAACCCCTGGGATCGGCTACGGCTCATCAGGAAGAAGATGCCGAACACCAAGCTTATGATGCTTCTTCGGGCACAGAACATCGTCGCTTACAGGAACTTCCCCGATGATATCGTGCAGAAGTTCGTTCATTATGCAAAGAAGAACGGTATAGATGTGTTCAGGGTCTTCGACGCACTCAACGACCTCAGGAACATGGACACTCCCATGAAGGCCGTGAAAGCAGAGGGGGCGCATCTTCAGGCATGTGTTTCCTATACGATCTCTCCCGTCCATACAACAGAATATTACATCAAGTTCATGCAGGACCTTGAGGAGAGGGGATCCGACTCAATATGCATCAAGGATATGGCAGGCATGATCTCCCCGAAAAGGGCTTACGATATAATCAAGGGGTACAAGGACCAGGGAGGTAAGTGCCCTGTTGACCTTCACTCTCACTCCACTTCCGGTATGACCGGGCTCTCATATCAGAGAGCTGCCGATGCCGGTGTCGATGTCGTGGATACCGATATGTCTCCCATTGCCGAGGGAACAGGTCATCCCGCAACAGAGTCCGTCGTTTTGGCATTCAAGGAGACCGAATGGGACACGGACCTAGACGTGGACCTTCTCATGGAGATCAGGGACCACTTCAGGAAGATAGCCAAGAAGTACAGACATCTTATCCGGATGGAGGCGCTCAGGCCCGATCCATCCATAGTCATGCACCAGATACCCGGTGGGATGATCTCCAATCTTGTCTCCCAGCTGGAGATGCAAGGTGCCATTGACAAGCTCGATGATGTGCTCAAAGAGATACAGGTCGTCAGGGAAGAACTAGGATTTCCCCCGCTGGTCACTCCCACATCACAGGTCGTTGGTGTCCAGGCAGTTATGAATGTCATGTTCGGCAGGTACAATAACATCCCCAAGGAGACGATAGACTACGTAAAGGGAATGTATGGAAAATCACCGGCTCCTATCTCGGATGAGATCAAGGAGCTCATCCTTGGTGAGAACTGGAAGGATGATATCATCACCTGCAGACCAGCCGACCTCCTGGAGCCCGAATGGGACCTCAGGGAGAAGGAGCTCAAGGAGATGGGGCTCTACAAGGAGCCCGAGGATGTCCTGATCTATGCGATCTATCCACAGGTCGGTCTGAAGTTCCTCAAGGGAGAAGCCGTTCCGGAGTTCACTTCCGAGGACCTTCCTCTGCACATCGATCATCCTGCATCAAAGGCCTTCGTGAAGTCGTTCTTCCCGGAACTCAAAGATCTCTATATGTATGAGGAAGAACCCAAGGGAGGCGGCCCCGTGGCCATCCCGACAGAGTTCGATGTCGAGGTCGACGGTGAGATGTTCGATGTCAAGCTCACTCCGAAAGGCGGGTTCATAGTCGCTGGTGAAGGCGGTGGTGCAGAGGCACCTCCGACCGATGTCGAGGGCGGCTTCAAGAGCCCCATGCAGGGAACCGTGCTCTCTGTCAAAGTAGCCGAGGGCGACAAGGTCAACGAAGGAGATATAGTCGCAACCGTCGAGGCAATGAAGATGGAGACAGAGGTCAAGGCGGACCACGGCGGTTCCGTGAAGAAGATCTACGTTGAAGAGGGCGACGCTGTCGAGACCGGAACATTGATGATGCAGATACTCTGAGGTGATCCATATGACCAGAGAGGGTTTGATAAACAAGGTAATGGTCGCAAATCGAGGCGAGATCGCCATACGGGTGATGAGGGCCTGCAAGGAGCTTGGAATAGATACTGTTGCGGTGTATTCCGATGCGGACAAGAATGCTCTTTTCGTCAAATATGCCGATGAGGCATACAACATAGGGAAAGGCCCGGCCAGGATGAGTTATCTGGTTCAGGATAAGCTCATTGATGTGGCCTTGAAGGCTGATGTCGAGGGCATACATCCCGGATACGGTTTCCTCGCAGAGAATGCCGATTTCTGTAAATTGTGCCATACGAACGGCATCGAGTTCATAGGGCCACCCGAGTCCGCCATGAGGCTGATGGGGTCCAAGATCGCTGCGAAGACCTCCATGATCGAGGCAGGTGTTGAAGTTGTTCCAGGTGTTGTGAAGGCCATCGCGGACCATGAGAAGGCCAAGGATATCGCCAACGAGGTCGGATATCCTGTGATGCTCAAGGCTTCCGCCGGTGGTGGAGGTATCGGTATCCAGAAGGTGGACAACGATGTGGAGATGGAGAAGGCACTTGAATCCATCAGGGTCCTTGCCAAGAACTCCTTCGGTGATGATTCCGTTTTCATAGAAAAATACATAGACGATCCCAGGCACATCGAGTTCCAGGTCATGGGCGACAAGAAAGGGAACGTGATCCACCTCTACGAGAGAGAATGTTCGGTCCAGCGAAGGAACCAGAAACTCATCGAGGAGACACCTTCCACAGCACTTGATCAGGATCTCAGAGAAGAGATGGGTAGGCAAGCCGTAACAGCAGCCAAGACCGCCGGATACTGGAACGCAGGTACCTGCGAGTTCATGTTCAAGGATGGCAAGTACTATTTCCTGGAGATGAACACAAGGCTCCAGGTGGAGCATCCAATAACAGAGGAGGTCACCAGGACCGACCTTGCAAGGGAGATGCTCTATGTTGCTTCCGGACTCGACCTGAGCTATGCACAGGAAGACATCACCCAGACAGGTCATGCGATCGAGTTCAGGCTCAATGCCGAGGATCCTCTGAACGATTTCGCTCCCGCTCCCGGTAAGATCGTCAGGTATGCGGAGGCTTCCGGCCCAGGTATAAGGATCGACTCCGGCGTATATCCCGGATATACAATTCCTCCGTACTATGATTCCATGATCGCAAAGCTCATAGTCTGGGGAGAGGACAGGAACTACTGTATAGCAAGGTCGAAGAGAGCCCTCTGGGAGATGCAGATCGGAGGGGTCAGGACCAACATCCCGTTCCACGAGGTCGTCCTCGATCACCCGAACTTCGTCAGTGGTGATTACACCACCTCCTTCAATGGAACATCTGCTACACCACCTTTACCAATCGAATAGATAACCCAAGTTTGCATACCGTTCTTTTCAACTGGACCAACAACACGGTATTTTGTGCCACTCTTTGCAACAGGTTCATCAT
>JAYEPK010000606.1:0-1517 GCA_034723935.1 Thermoplasmatota archaeon | reverse complement strand
CAAATGATGGACAGGACCACATGATCCAGCAGGAACCCACCGATACCACGGCGGAGAACCTGAAGATCTACGACATCGCAGGTGCGAGCAAGGAGATCTACGACGTGCTGAAAGGCAAGATCATAAAGCAGTTGCAGATCCAGTGTTCGGATGGGTCAATCCTGACAAACATTGAGGTCAAGCAAGACGGACGTTTAACGCATCTCTTCCTCGGAGGAGAGCGGATAGCCAATGGTCCGGAGATATACAATCTCGATATCGATGTGAACATCCCTGTCGATGACAATACGGTGATCCAGATCACAACGGGCGACTGAGGCGATATCCTTGGTCGAATACGGCTACCTGATGGGAAAGAGCCCGGCCGACATCATAGCGTTCGTGGCTCAAAGGACACTCGCAGAGATCTCCACGATGTCTGCGGATGCCCTCGAACATATCGGATGGTTCTACCGTCCGGATCCCAACGGGCCGTATTATGTCAATCCGGTCGTGAACATCCTCTACTCCTTGACGTCTGCTGGTATATGGATCGCTCGGACAGATGCCTCAGGCAAGGTTGAGGAAGCCAACTCCCACAATATAAGGGGTGATACCCAATATATGAACGGACGAATGGTGAAGTTATCCAACATTGCGCGATTGATAGATTTGGGTGTTAATGATACTGGGACCCTCCCTCTTAAGATCGCCCTGATCGATGAAACTTTAGCTGCAGGGGGAACGTTGGGAGCGACCCCATTAGTGGCTGCAATCACCGATAAACAAATCTATCCTGAGCGTGTTCATTTAGAGTTAATCCCCGCGACCACAAACATATCTGGGTTGGGTGGGGATAGCGCAATTATCACCCTCCAGGATGACGCAGGCACTCCTGTTGTATCTGGTCGGGGAGTTCTATCCCACACCCAACAAATATGTGATATGAAGATGCTGATACCGACGACGCACACCAAGGATCTCGACATGGTGGTAGAGGCAGGTATAAGTGGCAATGTTGGAGCGTCGAGGATCATAGGATATATTTTATACCAAGGAGTTACACCACCATGAATGGGGAGCACGAACGCAGGATCCGGAGGATCGAGGCTCAGTTATGGGTGCAGTCAGGGATGCTCGCGGTTCTGATCACATTAGTGGGGGTGGTGATTGGTGGCTGAGAAGAAGGAAAAGAAGACTGCTAAGGATGTGCTAAAAGAATGGATGCACGGCAGTGTAGAGGATCCCCAGGATCGGATATACATGGCTATGGCTGGAGCAGTGGGTCTAACCCTCCTGATCCGGCTGGAAGCGGTAGAGAAAGAGATGCTGACCAAGACGAAAGAAGAGAAGGAACAGGCGAAGAATGAGGATGATCCTTTCGGTATCGTCGGCCGGGTGAAAGGCATAGTAACGTCGGTTATCCCCCAGTGGGGAGCAGTCATTGACAAGGTGGAGAAAGATGAGAACGGCAATGTGATAACGAAGGGTAGGTCGTTTATCCAGTCTCTCATAATCCCGGACCTGTCTAAGGATGA
>JAYEPK010000605.1:0-6980 GCA_034723935.1 Thermoplasmatota archaeon | reverse complement strand
AGAAGACCGTTATAGAATACTCGAACGGTCCGCTGGCCCGGACGATCAGGGAGATGTGGGAGAAGGTCGAGAAGGCATTGTAATGAAAGAAGAGGAATTTGATGGTATCGTGGATGGCATTCAATCGCAAATAGATGCAGAAGAGGAAAAGGTTTTCCCTGCAAAGGTCCTCAAGGAATTCAGAGACCCGAAGAACCTCGGCAGGATAGAGGATCCGGATCGTAGTGGTATGATCCGTGGTCCATGCGGCGACACCATGGAGTTCTCCATCAACATCAGGGAGGGCAGGGTCCGCAAGATCCTTTTTGTGACCGATGGTTGCGGACCGTCGATCGCATGTGGCAGTATGACAACAAAGATGGCAAAGGGAAAGACCGTAGAAGAAGCACTGAAGATCAAGGGCAGGGATATTCTGAATGCCCTGGATGGACTCCCGGAGGAGAACAGGCATTGTGCGAAGCTTGCAGTGGATGCCCTGCATGAAACCCTGGGCAAGTTCCCGGAGGAAAACCCTTGATCGGATGGAATTATAATATTGAAGAACATTCATGAAAGGACTATCACCAGAGAAGTGAAGTGTCCCACCGGATCTTCATATTAAAAAAAAGGAGATAAGAAAAAATGGATAATAACAGCGTTCGGAGGATATCGAACAGGGTTCTTGAAATACAGGGATCGGCAATTCATGAGATGACCAGACTTTCCAGGGGGATCGATGATGTTGCGTTCCTTTCCTGGGCAAAGCCCACATCCGGTACACCTGAACATATCAGATCAGCTGCTGTCAAGGCAATAGAGGATGGCAGGGTAGGGGGATATTCATCAAGTGCCGGGATACCGGAGCTCAGGAGATCGATATCGGAGAAGCTCCGCAGAGAAAACCATATAGATTCATCCGAGGATGAGATAGTCGTTACCGTGGGTGCAATAGAGGGGTTGGCAGCCTCTGTGATGGCTGTCATTGATCCGGGTGATGAGGTCATCTTCCCTATACCTACATATTCGACGCATATCAGACAGGTCCAGCTGGCCTCCGGGAAACCCGTGTTCGTTCCAACAGATGAGGAGAAGGGTTTCGATCTTGACAACGATGCCATACAAAAAGCCATCACACCAAAGACGAAGGCCATCATGTACTGCTCACCAAACAATCCGACAGGTGCAGTATACGGTGAAGAACAGCTCAGAGGACTGGCCGATATCGCAATAAAGAACGATCTTTTCGTGATAACGGACGAGGCCTATGAATATTTCACATATGATGGTTTCAAGCATTTCAGTATTGCATCCATTCCTGAAATGAAGGAAAGGACCTTGAGTAGTTTCACATTCACAAAGACCTATGCCATGACAGGTTGGCGTATCGGATATATGCATGCGGATGCTCCCTTGATACCCCATTTCAACAAGGCACACATCCCCCTGGCGATATGTGCTCCGGTGGTTTCCCAGTATGCTGCCCTGGCAGCACTTGAAGGTCCACAGGATTGTGTGGATGAGTTCAGGAAAAGTTACAGATCGAGTCGTGACCTGATGTGCAAACGGCTGGATGAGTTGGATCAGGTCTTCGATTATCAGAAACCAAAGGGATCCTATCTGATGTTCCCCAGGATAATAAAGAGAGATGCAGGGGATTCCACAAAATTCTGCAAGGCATTGCTGAAAGAGGCAAAGGTCTCCACCACTCCGGGAATCGCATTTGGACCAAATGGTGAAGGACATGCCAGAATGTCTTTCTGCGTCCCTGAAGCAGAGGTCGATAAAGCATTTGATCGAATGGAAGAATACTTCAATTAGGATCTGGAAAAACATTCACGAAAGATACTTGATAAAGGAAAAAAAAGGAGGATGCTCCATGAAATTGACGATGGTATATGACAACGAGGTTTTTACGCAGGACCGTGGTCTGAGGTCGGATTGGGGTTTCTCCTGTCTCATCGAGACCGGGTATGAGGTCATACTCTTCGATACGGGAGCGGATGGGAATATACTTGTTCGGAACATGGACCTCCTTGGGATAGATCCGAATGCAATAGACAAGGTGGTGATATCTCATGAGCATAGGGACCATTTCGGAGGTTTAAAGGCACTCATCGAGAGGTCAGCAGGTCCTCCAGTTTACAGGTTGATAGAGGATCCGGCCCTTCAAGATGTGGAGCAGATCGTGGTCGATGGTCAAAAGGAGATATCAAAGAACGTGTTCACCACCGGCCCTCTGACAGAGGGGCCCGTTCCCGAGCAGTCTCTGTATCTTGAATGTGGAGATGGATGGTATGTGTTGACAGGTTGCTCCCACCCCGGGATCGAGAACATACTTGCTTCGGGGAAAGATCGCCCCGTAAAAGGTCTGATAGGAGGGTTCCATGGATTCAGGGAGCTGGACCGACTCAGCGGACTATCTCTCGTATGTCCAGCCCACTGCACAAAGGAGAAGGAGAGGATATTGAGGAGATATCCGGGATCCGCAGTGAAGGCAGGTGTGGGCAGGGTTCTGGAGATGTAGGAATAGGTGAATGTATTTTAGTCTGAATCTGCATTCTACACTCGATGGATCTCCCCCGGGACCGGATGTACCTCAAGTTCAGGCTGTACGGCTTTCTGAAGAACCTGCGGTTCTTCGACCCTTTCATAATACTCTTCTTCGTGGATGCCGGCCTTTCCTTTTTCTCGATAGGACTTCTGTATGCGATCCGGGAGATCTCTGTCAATGTCTTCGAGCTGCCTACCGGGTTCCTGGCAGATTCATTGGGCAGGAGAAAGGCAATGATAATGTCATTTCTGTCCTACCTTGCCTCCTTTCTGATATTCTTCCTGTTCCGGGACTTCTGGCTATTTGCCGTGGCCATGGTGTTCTTCGCCTCCGGCGAGGCCTTCAGGAGCGGGACCCACAAGGCCATGATCCTCGACTACCTGAAGAAAAAGAGGATGGAACATATGAAGGTGGAGTACTACGGCCGTACGCGTTCGGCATCCCAGATAGGCTCTGCAATATCCGCCCTTGTTGCAATTGTACTCGTATTCCATTTCGGCGCCTACAGGATCGTGTTCCTTGCCTCCATTGTCCCGTACGTCATCGAGCTGTTCCTGATGGCCTCTTATCCGGCGTACCTTGATGGGGACGTAACAAGGGCCCGGAGAAGAGGTGGTATGAAAGGCTCCTTTCTGGAAACCTGGCACTCTTTCACTGGTATATTCAGGAACGGGAACGCGATACGCGGCATCCTGAACTCTTCCCTCTTCGGCGGGGTGTTCAAGGCCTCCCGGGAGTATCTCCAGCCGATAATCAAAGCCCAGGCTATCGCCCTGCCGGTATTTCTGTTCCTTGCGGATGAGGAAAGGATCGCCGTGCTGGTGGGCCTCATTTACTTCTTCCTTTACCTGCTGTCGGCGGTGGTATCCAGAAATGCCGGGTGGTTCGCCTCGAAATTCAATGATCTGGAAAGGCCGATAAATATGACATTCATCATAGGGGGAATATTCATTCTTGTGGCCGGCCTTTCGGTCCACAATGGTTGGTATGTCCTTGCCGTACTGGCATTCATCGGGCTCTATGTGATGCAGAATGTACGCAAGCCCCTGAACGTGGGTTATCTCAGTGACACGATATCCAGCCGGGTCATGGCCTCCGGCCTCAGTGTGGAATCCCAGATGGCGTCAATCGTCATTGTATTATTCGCTCCATTCATCGGCTGGATGGCGGATATCTACGGGATAGGCACGGCTCTGATGGTGGTTGCAGTCATCTATCTGGTCATGTTCCTGGTCGTTGCGGTAAGGAAGGTTGCTCCAGATCGAGATCTGCAGTTGTGAATATGATATCTTTGAAAGTTAAGTACAAATACCGCAGATATGGCAGTTTGGATCTCTCCCCATACAGAAAATGATCAAAGCCTATCTGTTCTTACGGATCTTTCTGTTAAATTTCCCGTAGAAATTGGTTCCTTGGACAATTCATTTTCCGTGTGGAAAGATTTAAGCCCTTTCAGGTTCACTGAATCACGTCCTTCTCGGATTGGATCAAGGAAACAATGGGGGAAGACGTAATGAAAAGTAGAATGCTTTCATTTATTACATTGCTGATGTTTCTGGGAATGGTTTTTGTCATCACTGCTCCCACATCCGCTGTTCCTACCAGGACAACCCTGCCGTTCGTGATCACAACGGATACCGTCTTTCCAAAAGACGATTACGATATGACCTATCATTTCACAATCGAGTCTGGAGCACGTGTTACATTCGAGGCTGGATCAACCATCACGGTGTCCAGTTCCGGGATTTATGTGATCGATGTTAGAGGAGATCTCTATTTCGAGGGTACCCAATCAGAGCCGATAACAATTACAACGGGTGCAGCCTCGCCCGTTCCGGGAGACTGGGGGGGCATCCAGTATCAGACGGAGTCCTCCGGTGCCGTCAATTACACGGACATAAGATATGCAATGAACGGGTTGTACATTTATTTCCGCTCCAGTGTCAGCGTGAGCCATTCACTGTTCAACAACTGCTCTCAAGCCGGAATCCTCTATTCCAATTTCATGGGAGCGGTTCCGGATAATATGGTCGTGGAATACACGGACTTCACCGAGAACAATGTGGGGATAAGGGAGAATGGAAGAGGAACCCTGATCGATCACTGCACCTTCTCCGATTCCACATATTACGGGATAGAGATGGGGCAGGGATCCTGGCCAATGTCGGATGGATGCAGGATAGTCGATTCCACATTCAAGGACAATGGATATGAGGATATATTCCTCAACACCACCGATGACAGCTTAAGGATATCCAATGTAACCATCGACGGATGCAAGTTCAAAAGACAAGCAGGGTATAATACATATCACCCGTTCGTCTTCTCACCCGATACGATCTCGTATCTCAACATCACAAGTAACTCTTTTTACAGGTCCAACAGGGAGCGTGGAATAATTCTGAGGTCATCCCTGAAGGTGAACTTCTCCCTGAACGGCATATATAGTTTCGATGGAGAATACTATTCGGAACGTATGCTCGAATGTCATGATTTCAATGATCTGGTCATATGGGGGAATCATTTTCGTGGGTCCTATCCGTACCGCGGTTACACACAGACAATAATTGCCGAAGATGGGGAAGGGGTCGAGGTTCGGGACAACATCATATCGAACGGATGTTACAATGGGATAAGGATAAGAAATTCCACTGACGTATTGGTCATAGGGAATCTGGTACAGGATTCCCATAGTGGAATTGGGATCGGAACAAGTTCGGATGTGGGTGTTTCCAAGAATATAGTTTCGAAGGAGACCTGGGAGAACATGGGTACGGGAATATATGTTTACGATGCCGTCTTCAAGGTATTTGAAACCCAGACCGTCATATCGAACAATACCGTTTTGGGTTTCAGTCAAGGGATAAGTGTGGATACAAACGGGGAGAACATCCTTTCCGGAAACCGCGTGGTGGACTGTGGTGGGGGATACTACATTGTTGGTGACAGCAGGTGGGTGAATGATCCCCTCTATCACGAGACGGTCCTCATCGAGAACTGCACTTCAGAGAACAGCGGTTCTCTCGACGTGAATGGATACAGGACAAATGTCACCGTAAGGGCGGTCAACTGCTCGATGAACATGAGCAGGATCTCGATGGAAGTCGTTGGACCCGTACATCACGGAGACCTCTTCTGGTCGAGCTATATCAGAGGTGCAGTCTCCAATGAGTTGGGAGAGAGGGAGACCTTTGAAATAGATGTACGGGATGGAGATTCTTCCCTCTGGCACAGCGGAACATACGATGGAGTGTCTCCTCTCATAGAGGGCCCTCCACTGCATTATTTCTACAACTGGACCGATGGAATGTACATCGTTGATCCTCATTCCGCATGGGTCAACTACACTCTGAGAACCGACAGCGGGTCTCATCGGGGTTCGGTCAACCTCACCAGCTACACTCTGGTGGATGCGATGTTAGACCACGAGCCTGTTTTCACTCCACCGTCACCCATCCATTTCGACGAGGATACCTGGCTATCTCTGAACATGTCTCTTATCTTCTCCGATCTTGATGACATCTTATCGTATGAGGTCATATCCGAAGACAATAATCTGACGAGTACGGTAAGCGAGGTAACAAACACCTTTGTCAACTGGACCGGGGAGGGAAACGTGGTATACAGGGCAACGGATACATTGGGTAATTTCACTGATGGTATGGTCACCTTTATCGTTGACCCGGTTCAGGATTCTCCTGAAATAAAGGGACTCCCTGAAAACTTCACACTGGATGAGGATACGACCACCTGGCTAAACCTCTCGATGTTCATGTTCGATGCTGACGGAGATCCTTTAAGCTGGAACTTCACATCGAATGAGAACCTCTCGTGCGTCATGGACAGCTCTTCCTGGAACCTGACAATCTCCCCACCTGAGAACTGGAATGGTGGATCGGCCGTCAGGCTGTTTCTAAACGATACCTTCCATGAGGTCAACACAACTCTTCCGGTATATGTGAAGCCCGTGAACGACCCCCCCGTTTTCCATGTTCCTGCAGATTGGAACATCACCGTCAAGAGGGGTGAGCTGATAAAGTTCAACATCTCCGATATCGTATCGGACATCGACGATACCGAACTCTTTTTCAGCACGGACAGCGAATATATTTCGATCCAGAACTGCGAGCTTATGGTGCTCTTCCCGGAAGGTACGAACCATACTATCAGCAATGTCAATATCAGGGTGGAGGACCCCTGGGGTGGATTCGACATCTCCACATTGATGATCTACATAACCGGGGGAGGATCAGGTGGTGAGAAAGCGAATTGGACACTCATCACATCCTCGGCCAATATGGGAGGATCCAGCAACTGGAATGTGACATGCAGGGGGCTTCCTGGACAATCGGTGTTCATCATCATCGAGGGGATTGGCTCCTTCCCTCTTTCAGAGGATATGTCAAATCCGGGGAATTACTCCGTTACCATCGGATCCGAGAATTTCCAG
>JAYEPK010000604.1:0-1518 GCA_034723935.1 Thermoplasmatota archaeon | reverse complement strand
TGTCAGTATCTTTCGAGAGATTCAGTGTTCACCCGGATAACGAAGGGTCCTTTATTGCTCCCATGAAGAGGATATTGCCGGTGTCCCTTTGCTGTATGTAGAAGAGGAACGGTTCATTTGCATTGAAGTAATAACCAGCGGAAGGAAGAAGTTCTCTCATGACCACGGCAGTTGCAGCTGCTGCTTCTGTACCTTTCTCATCCACTTCTATGAACGTCTGGTGGATGATGTTTGAGATGTATGGTCCGACCCCCTCATCCGACATTCCAGAGAAATCTGCCAATCCAGAGATAAAAGCGTCATTCATTCCCAGCTGCTTCATTATCGGTACCAGTTCATATTTTGTCTCCAGCTTGAACTTGGGCATGTGAACATCCAATTCAACATCGAATAGGCCATTATTGATGCTTGATAGAGTATCAGGTTCCATATCTGTTATTAAGGAGTCAATGTCACCATCCCTCGGAAGGATGATGACCATTGATAGTTCATCTCCCTTGTACGGGAGCTCTACCGCCTGAAACTCTGTGTTCTCGTAATATGGAAGCTTGTTGTCATCTTCCACCTTGAGGTGCATCATGTCAACCTCCACATCGCCGCCTGGAGAATGGAATGGAGTCTTTTTCGTATCGTCCTCATCGAACTCAAAGACCCACTCTCCCTTGAAGTATATGGCGTTCGTCAGCACCATGTAGGTCAATGGACCAAGTAGGCCAGGTGGGATCAGGTCCAATATTCTGTCATTGGTCTGGTTCTCGACCCAGGTGTTTATTGTTTCCCTGCATGCTTCAGTATCGGCAATATAGTCCAGTTCCTGGACCTTCCCGTAGTAATACTGCTTGATGGTATCTATGAAAAGCTCTTTCCACTCGTACTGGACCTTCGGCCAGATCGCGTTCGCAGTTGCCAGTTCGTATTGATCTGATCCTTTGTTGATATCGTTCTGGACCTTCGCGAAGGAACCGAGTCTTTCCTTCTCATTGGCGGGGAGGTGAAGGACATCTTTCATCTCATCAGCTGTATTGCCTCTTGCTCCTTCGTAGGTCATTGAGAGAGCAGTGAATATGGAATACGGGGAGATGAATATATTGCCCTCTTCAGCTTCATGAAGTGCCTTCAACATGTCTATGCCGAATTCGTTGTTCGCTTCAACGACATCCTCGATACCGCCGCTCGTTGAGTTCTTTTCATCAAGATAGGGGCCCGCCCAGTCCGAGATGGGGTTGTCATCTTCATTTGTTCTTTCATCATCCTTGAGCAGGGTGTAAGCCAGTATGCCTGCTGTAAGCAGAATACCTGCTGCTGCAAGTGCGAATAGCACTCCCTTCGCCTTGGATGTCATGTGATTGGTATAGGTCTGAGGATATAAGTCGGATTTGGAACAGTAATGGTACAAGTAATAACGAGTGATGAACATTTCCTATTGCTCTTGTTCCACTTCTTTCCTGATATGGATCGATCCGGGAGCGGGAGGGGCCTTACTGGACATGGAGGGAAGTTAAGGAAATGTCTTACTGG
>JAYEPK010000603.1:0-7007 GCA_034723935.1 Thermoplasmatota archaeon | reverse complement strand
AAGAGCACTGCCGGTGATAGTGAATCCCTCTGTTCCTTCATGGAGTTCACTTACTCAGGTCATGAGAATGAAGAGGGTGGGATCGGTGGTAATGGCCTGATCATACCGGCTGCATTGATAATCATCGTAGCACTGGGAGTTGGGATCTACATCTACCACAGGTCAAAGCCTAGATCTGCTTGACAGGAATATATGTGTTGAGAGTGATCTTTGCGATGTCACCCCCGTAGGCCCCGATCCTTTCGATCGAATTGAGCATGTATGCGAGGAGTACCGCTTCGTCCGCAGGAAGCTTGAAAACTGTCTTCAGATGAGGTTCGAGCCTATCCTTGAGCACCCTGGACCTGTCAATGACATCATCGGCCATCTGAAGGTCCCTGGAGAAAAGGGACCTGACGGAATCTGCAAAGATGTCCTTGGCAAGATCCCCATCCTCCATCACAGTGTTCACGATCTCTCTGTTCGATGTTTCTCCAGGTTCCATTGCATATTGTGCCATGGAGACGGCATGGTCAGCCACCCTCTCCACGATCCTCGCCGTCAGCATGTAGTTGAAGGCATCCTCGGTCGAGATATTGGTCTTCTCTGCGATCTTTGGTGACTTTATGATCATGTTGTACTCCTTGTGAATGAGCCAGTTGATCCTGTCCACTTCGATATCCCTCATTACCACATCCTCGATGGAATCATCGTCTCCCTCCTTCATTCCCCTGAGGAGATCCTCGATCATCTTCTCCGTGATGTAGACCATTCTCTTGAGACCGGTCCTCACGGAGAGATCAGCAGGATCTATGAGGTCCTGGAGCTTGATGAGGTCTTTCTTTTCCTCCACTATTTCCATTCCCATCACAAGTCGAGTGAACTCCCTGACCTTCCTGGCATGGAGTGGAGATATCGCACCTTTGGAGACCACCATGAGGTGGTTCACGCCAGACACGTAGGCTCCAACGAGCCTTCTCATAAGAGCATCGGGTGACTCCTTGCCGGATATTCGGATCTCACCGGTGATGGTTTCCTTGAAGTTCAACGGCTGGGGTGACAGGATGAGATAACCGCTCTTGTCCTCCAGGATATTGACGGATGAACCGGAGGATATGCCCATCTTCTGAGCCCACTTCTTGGGAAGTGAAACAATGAACGTTGAACCTCCGGAGATCTGTACCTTGCGGGTTTCCATGATAGGTGATGTGAAAAACTACATTAAATATATATCCACCATGTAAATCTCGTTAGAATCCACAAATTCCCAACCCAGACCATTACTACCATATAGGTACATCATCTCATCAGAAGTGTCGGTTGGGGCAACATCAAGGGGGAACCAACCGAACACAAGATACGACTGTGGTTCTATGATCAACCATTTCCCGAGATCGTCCTCGAAGATCTGGAAAGGTATCTCGATCCCGAACCGATCCTCGATGGAAGAAAGTGAAGAGGTATCTTCCCCGATGTAAACAGCGTTGAAAGCATGTCCGTTTGTGATGATAACCCTTGCAGACCCCCCAACAGCAGTTATCAGTGAAGCGAAGAGTATCGAATAGTCCTCGCAGTCCCCTCCACCTTGGGCAAGACAGGTCATGGGGGAGATCCACTGGTTCTTTCCCGTGTCCGGATCGGGGATATAAACAAGGTTCTCGATGACGAACTCGAATATGTCCACGACCTTCTGTATCGTGTAATCTCCCTGGCCCAGTGTGGAGTTCTCAACAAAGGATCTTGTTGCATCAACATCCTGCTTCACGAGGTCATTGATCTTGTCGTAATAGTAGGCATTGTTGACCTTTATCGAGGGCGGTCCGGAATACGGCGCAGGGTCAATTATGCTCACCGTGGAAGGATCGAAGGACATTTTCTGCTTTCTGACCCAGGTCATCCCATTCTCTATCAGGACATCGATGGATACGGTATAGCTCCGGTTCGATATCGAAGGGGCCGGGTCAGGTATCGGAAGGAGAATATGCCTCAAATAGCGTTCCTGTCCGATCTTGACATATTTGCCGACCTCTCCAGATGCTTCTGCTCCCCATCGTGAGGTCACATGAACATTTTCCACATATATCTCGGAGGTTCCGGTGTTCTCAAGACTGATGTTCAATACAGCACCGATGCCTGTATAACCATCCAGCATCTCGGTTGAGGCATTTACAGGCCAGAAGAGCTTGCATTTGAAGGAAGGTGTGGAACCATGGGTTATGAAAACGGGCCTGTCATCCGTTTCCAGATACCTCTCCTCGTTGATGGGGACCAGAAGATCGTCCGGAGAAAAGCCTTCCCTTGTCTGGCCGTCGATGAGGTACTGCATGTAGAAGTAGAAACCCGTCAAGGACCCCGCCATGATGAGTATCATCATCAACAATGTGACAGCCAGCTTGATGACCTGGCCAGATCTGACCTTCCCTCTTTTTCTTGGCACGTTCATCTATCGAGCATATCGGATATAGAGGTTTTGGAACAGTTCATTTCCAAGAAAACCATTATATCGAACACATCTGCATCATGAGCAGGGTGTTGACCTGCCGAACCTCGAGATGCATGAAAGGGCTGATGATGAGGGGATCGTCAAAAGGGAATGGTCCGAACTGAAAAAAGGCACTAGGTGGAAATGCATCAGATGTATGAGATGCTGCAGGCAATCGTGGTCCGTCAACCTCACCTGGTGGGAATACAATAGGATGGTCCGTGACCCGAGAGCCAGGGACCTCGAGATAGATCGGGTCGAAGTGGATCCCGAAACCGGTCTTTCCCACCCCTATTTTGTAATACATGGGCAATGCAAGTTGCTGGATGAGAGGTCACATTCATGTACGATCTACCCGGACTGGCTCTATACCTGTGCCACATACCCATTCCTTCTCATGCCCGACGGTTCACTTCTTGCTCATCTGGAATGTCCGGGTTTCGGCCATGGTGAGATCATCGATCATGATCAGATGAAAGAGAAGATAATGAAAGAGAGAGTGAGAGCGGGCATGGTTGTTAGATCTCACAAGGATCCGGGATAGTTCGGGTTCATTCTTCCATATCATCATCTTCAGGAGGGCTCAGTTTATCAAGGGAGCCAAGGGAGCTGAAATCGCCCTGATCTCTATTGAATTCCTGCATCCCCTCCTGGGGCATAATGGCCTCCATTTCCATGGGATCTCTGATCCTGTCCGAAAAGGGGACGATCATGGTCGGGATGGAGAGATGAAGGAGGAGTTCCTGGGATACCGATCTCTTGGCGATGCGGCCGAATACGGTTTCTTCCGTGGAGCCCATTACGACTATGGTCGCATTTTCCGTTTCCACGGCCTCGAGTATCATTTCGAGTACATCACCCTCCTTGAAAAGGAGCTTGACATCCACACCATAGGCTTTCGCGAGCTTGTTGTATATCCTGAGGGCCTTCTGCCCCTCAATGGTTGAACCCCTTGGGGTCTTTATGAATATGGCTGTAACAGATGCCCCCATCTTCTTGGCGGTCTCCATGACAACAGGAGCAGTATATCGGGCCGGGAATTCTCCGGATGTCGGAGCAAGGACCACGCTCCCTGTCCTGTCCACCTCGACGATGGAATCCTGCCGTAACTTCACCTTTCGGAACCCTGTGGATGGCAGATAGATCGGACTCTTGTACTCTCCGCTAAGCCTCTCGGGTTTGGGCATATCCCGCTTGTAGACCAGAGTTCTGTAAGGATAGGGTATCTCAACACCGTTCCTGTCAAAAGCATCCTTTATCCTTTTCATTACATCCGACCTTATTACGATCAGGTCCCTCGCTTCGGGTACCCAGAACCAGACGTTCAACACCTGAGCGGATTCTCCGAACTCTTTCATCAGGACCTGTGGAGGCGGTTTATGGAGTATCAACGGATGCTTGTGAAGTATCTCTATGATCAATTTCTCGGCAAGACGCCAATCGGAACTGTAGGAGATCCCGACATCGAACTGAAGTACCATCCTCGGGGATTCCCGTGTGTAGTTCCACACCTGGGAGGAGGCAATGACGCTGTTTGGGATCACGATGGATTCTTCCTCCGGGGTCTTGATCCAGGTGGAACGAAGAGATATGTCCACAACATCTCCCCATGTATCTCTTCCGCCCCAGTCTATCCTTATTCTGTCCCCTATGACAAATGGTTTGTCCGTTGCGATAAGTATCCCTGCCGCAAAATTGGCTATCGTATCCTGAAGTCCGAAACCAAGAACGATACCGGTCGCAACACCACCACCCACAAGGGTCACAGGAGAGATCCCCAAAAATAGAAGTGCAACGATCGCTCCGACAACATAGAAAGCTATCTTGATCGCCCTTCCAACCGCTTTCCCAGTGTCCCTCTTTGATTTCTCACCTGTGCGGAACTTTGGTTCCATAGCGGTGACCACGATCTGGGCGATGACAAAGGAGAACAGGAGGATGGTTGCAAAGATAGCCAGATCGATGATGGTCCTCACCGGATCCAGCTGGTGCTTGTTGAAGGAGATCACAAGGGCAAGTAGAAGACCAAGGATCATCATAGTGACCTTGGTTGGAGTTCTGAGCGAACGGTACAACCGGTACTTCTTGGATTTGGGAATCTTTGAACCTGTAGATGCATAGATCAAAGCTCTGAGTATCGGTTCAAGAGCATACAGTGAGAGGATCAATATCAGGATGAAGGTGATCAGGAACTCGAGCATCCTCCAGGCTTCGTAACCCCTGCCGAACACCCGGATGGTCGAACTGAGATCAATGTCCAGCGAGAAGAGCGCAAGAGCTGAAAAGAGGGCCAGGTAGAACAGTATCAAACCTCTTCTAACGGGCTTTGCAACGGTCCGGTCCATTCTTTTCTCGATGTGACCTCTTTCCATGGAGGCCTTCTTCCTGGATTTTCCTATCTTGCTGATCGATCTCTCTTCGAGTTCGGTGAATATGCGGGCAATATTTCTGGAAAGCAGCTTGGGGAGGATAAAAGAGAGAACAACACCCAGAAGGAAGATCGCCCCGGCTATCAGAAGGTCCTGGACTACAAGATCAGGTCCAAGAACGGGGTTGTTCAGCCAGTCAAGGTTCATATTCCATGCAGTCCTCCGGTGATACGAGATAGAGTTAAAAATATCTCTCTACATCGATTCCATCAGGGTCGTGATATTTTATTCTTTCTCCGTGTGGGATGAATGTTCGAATGAGGAAACACCATCCATCCCACCACAAAATTGAATAACCGATTGTGGTATTGGAAATCATGGCTCAAGGGACTTCGCCAAATACAAGGAAACTCCTGTCGGTCGTTATCGTCATTGCAGTAGTTGTTGGAGGAGCGGCTCTGATCATATCACTGGGTGGAAATGATGGGGATGATGGGAAGGGACCGGGCGGAAAACTCGAGGAAGGATGGAAGCCTTATGCGGTTTTCCCCAATACTAAGGTGACCGACCTTGACACTGCAAACAATGAGCCGGGTCTTGCTGTCAATCCGACCAACCCCTTGAACATCGTTGCCGGGTCGAACGATTACGGAACACCCAGCGGGGATGCCTGGTGCGGCTATTATTATACCTTCGATGGAGGAGAGACCTGGGACAGGGGGCTGATCCCGGGATATGACGGGGACAGGAGCTCACCTCTCTGGCCCTTTGCTGGTGGGGGCGATCCTGTCGTTGTCTTCGGTCAGGATGGGACATGCTATCTGGCAGGGATCGCATTTCAGAGAGAGCCCGAACTTGGAAATATCAGGAAACCCGGATCGAGCATATTCGTTGCGAGGTCCGATGACGGGGGCAGGACATTTGGCATGGTATCCATTGTCATCCAGTCGATATCATCACTCTCCAACATGTTCGCGAACTTCCATGACAAGGAGTGGATCGCGGTCGATCCCACTACCAATGATGTACATATCACATGGACAGCATTCCAGCTCTACGGCGTATCCTCGGCCATGGTCCATTCTGTATCGACGGACCGCGGAGAAACATGGTCCAGACCTCAGATAATCTCGGAGATAACAAGAAAGGAAAGACAGGTCCAGGGATCCCAGGTGGAGGTGGACCTGGATGGCATTGTCCACGTATCCTGGATCGAATATGATATGCAGACCTTGAGATATACCAGATCGACGAACAGCGGCCAGAGCTTCGAGACGGTAAGGACAATAGCCAGCGTTACACCTTTGGAATACTATCTTCCCAATGGAGATTACAGAACACCCACCATGTGCGATATGGCGGTCGATACCTCAGGCGGTAACTTGTCCGGATCGATCTACATAGCGTGGCCCGATCACCGGACGGGCCAGGGAGATATCCTGCTCACCTCTTCCCATGATGGAGGAGACACATGGACCGAACCCGTGAAGGTCAACAATGCCACGCAGGCCAGGGACAATGACCAGTTCTTTCCGGCGACGACAGTTGGCTATGATGGTTCCATACAGATCATGTTCTATGACCGGAGGGACGATCCGGATAACGATCTGATAGGGGTGTATTTCGCCATCTCCTATGACGGAGGAAAGACCTTCCAGAACATCAAGATGTGTGACGTACCCTTCGATGGTGACAACACGAGGGGCCCATTCATCGGTGATTACCTTGCACTATCGTCCGGACCCGGATGGACCGTTGGTATCTGGTGTGATGCAAGGGAGGGAACGAAGGACAATGTGAGGTCTGATATATGGATGGGCAAGATCATCTACGACGAGGAGCTTCTCCCGGAGGAGCAACCAGCATAATGGTGATATTGGCTTTTATGATGTGGAATATTGCTGATATTATGTGCCAATAATAATAACCAATATGGCATATGTGGATTTTAATACTTAAATTCATCAAATGGCATTTATGGTCATATTTTCATTTTAATAATTTTTCCAGATAATATTGAAAATTGTCGGGTAAATAGTTAAATAAGCACAAAGGGATGTTGTTTTGTTCAAAAACACGAGGTGAACGTAATTGGAAGAAAATGAGACCGAAGAACAGTTCGTGACCTTGAAGGTCGCGGCAAGTGCAATAAGTTCGATAGATTCGGGGGTGGCACG
>JAYEPK010000602.1:0-1526 GCA_034723935.1 Thermoplasmatota archaeon | reverse complement strand
TCCGGTGCGATCGGTTTCATTGTCTTCGTTGATGTGTTCAACACTATAGGGAAAAAACAGGAACATCTATCCTTCACAAGTAGGGTCATTATCAGGATGACCTTCTGGATCCTCATCATCGGAACCTTCCTTGTTCTCATCAGTGAGGGCTCCCTGAGCGACATGGCGAACCACGAGAAGGTCATGGCAGCCTTCTTCCATGTCATGACATCGATGACCACGGTGGGTTTCAATACGATCCCGGTGGCTCCGCTCGCAAGGTCCGTTCTCTTTTTGACGATCATATTGATGATGATCGGTGCTTCACCCGCCGGAACAGGTGGTGGTATGAAATCCACCACCCTGTCTGCTGTGATCGGACAGGTCAGGTCCGTTATGAGTGAAAAGAGGGATGTGAGGTTCTGGAAGCAGAGGATACCGGCTGACAGGATAAAGCAGGCGAATGCAACGTTTGGTATGTACCTTGCCGCTCTCTTCCTCGGGGTATATATGCTCACATTGACCGAATCCGGAGGTCTGATGGAAATATTCTTTGAAGCATCTTCGGCCCTGGGGACCGTGGGGCTCAGCACAGGTTTCACTCCCGATCTCAGTAGTCTTGGAAAGATCGTGATCATTCTTCTCATGCTCGTGGGAAGGGTTGGACCTTTGACGTTCGGTATTGCGATCTTTGTTAAGAACAAACTTATCTGGGACAATTCCAGGACAGACCTCGCGATCTGATCTTCACATGTGCATGTTCTTTGACATATTCAGTGATCTTTCGACATTTGATCCGACCCTTCCGCCAATGATCTTTTATAATATCGCGGGAGAATATATACATTGCAGGGAATTGTGCTGTTCCGGCGAATTCCAGGGGTAGTTTTCACTTTCAGGTAATAGGAGATCATTTCCATATTTTTTACATTTTTTCAACATTCACATGTGGATGTTCCCTTTATATACCTCGAGAACAACTATTATATCAATGATCCGAGCGAGCGAGGTTATGAGGATACGACCTCATGATGCTTGAAAAAGCTTGGACCAAGAAGAGAACACCTCAGAACCAAAAAAGGACGAACACCGGGAGCTGTTTTTTTAACGGCATTTCTCACCCCCTAACCCCAAACTCCCCGGATGGTTTCCCCATCCATCTCCCGGTGTCGTCTGCTCTTTCCTTTCTTGATTCATCATATCCATCGACCTACTTGTTCATCGCCCTGTTGAACATCGGCACCGCGATCGCCAGGAAGATCATTCCAAATATTGTGAGGAAGATCATCTCGGGGATTATCGATCCTATGCCGGAACCGAGTATCATAACTTTACGCAGTGCAGCTGTGGAATAAGATAGCGGTATGACCTTGGAGATGTACTGTATGATCGTTGGCATCTGCTCAACAGGGAAGAATACCCCTGACAGGAACATCATTGGGAACATAAGCGACATCATCAGCATGGTAGCGGTCTCTTCCCTGTCCGCAAACGATGTTATCAATATGCCCAGTCCCACAAATGAGAACACTCCGAGGAGAAGCAGT
>JAYEPK010000601.1:0-1542 GCA_034723935.1 Thermoplasmatota archaeon | reverse complement strand
CTCGTATTCCTCCAATGGGTCCTTCCCTTCGACCTCAGATGGAGGGGATCTCCGCCTCAGATCTATCTTGTCAAGCTCCTTGGCGAACATGGTCTTGTTCACGAAACGAAGAGTGTCCCTGATCATCTCCTTTGAAGATTCAACAACCTCTTCCCCACCTCTCGGGTCATCCGGTCTTGGGACCTCCATCCATCTCCCGGGCAATGGACCCCTTCCTTCCAGCTTCCAGAGCCTGGCCATGGCATCCCTAGCGGAGATCAGATTGAACATGGCCCTCTCTTCTTTGCTTATTTCCCTGATTATCTCCGGATTGATAGTTATGACCTTGTCACCTCTTTTCGAATTGAAGGTGCTGAGCTTCCCAACAACAACGACCGGATATGTGGTCCTGACCCCTTCCATCATCCTCTGTACCTCGGGATCGAACCTGCCAACCGTGAATGTTATACCGCCTGTTGGATCGGCGACCCTTATCCTGAGAATAGGCGAATCCTCGGAACCTATGTCCACGGATTCCATGAGTATGCCCGATATTATTACACGATAGACATTTGCTCCTGTGAGAGTGACGAAAGTACTCTTTGGCCGTCCCTCTTCGCTCGACATATTATCCTCCACGGAATCCAGGATCTCGCGGATAAGAAGAGGGAATGCGATCTCGCGACGTTTCAACCCATCACCTCCATCAGGGATATGACCTCTCTTTCCAGCTGTTCAATGTCCCATCCCGTATTGATATCGGAGATGTGCAAGGTCAAACCATAATCATCCAGTATGGGATCAGCGATAATGGTCAGGACGCTACCAAGGATCTTTTCAGTCAGGTCATGGAGCACAGACCCTGGGTCCATGGTCTCCTTCACCCTCTCCTCTATCTGTTCCATCGTTCTCCCCAGAATTCTTTCCACGATGTTTCGATCACCTCTTAGAAATGCAGTACCCGACCCATCATCGAAAATACAGCGAAGGCCCATGTCCATCTCACCTTCGTTCTTGCCGTGAACCGTACATTGACCGTTTGTTAGTTTTCTACCGCACACGTTGCATTTTCGGAACAGTCCCGAACCGGGTCTAACGGAAAGGACCTCTCCACGCAGACAGACCGGCCCCGAAAACCTTCCTTCAAGAAGGCCTATGATCCTGGCATTCTCTGGCATCATGAGCTCGTCCGAGGAGGGTAGCCGGTCATTCGGAAGGGGTTTGAAAAGAGAACCAGGAGATAGATTAAGATCCAGGATACCCCTGAATTCCTTGATATACCCCCCTATGATCCTGTAACAACCATTCTCATTCAGTTCTACGGGGCCCCAGCATGTAAAGTTCAGCCTACCGGTCCTGTCAGCTACAATACCTTTGACAATATCGACCATCTTTCCCTTGGACCTTACTTTGAGGTCCCTTACCTCCGCCAACCTGACTTCAATGTCGACCTGCTTGTCCCCAACCGAGAGTTCAGATATGGTGGAAGGGATCCCTTCATCGATCTTGGGAAGAAGTCCTTCCGTATCCTCGATGACCGAGATAAATGAATAATCATTGATC
>JAYEPK010000600.1:0-1551 GCA_034723935.1 Thermoplasmatota archaeon | reverse complement strand
GAAATCGGTCAGGGCCCTTCGGTTCATTCTCAGAGACAGAAAAGGTTCTATGAACCGTGTTACAGAATCCCGTATGGGTCCGATGATGTTCATCATCCTCTAACCATCCTGTCTCGAAGGGCCCCAAAAATCCCAAATTCTTTCAGAGAGGGACGAAACCCTCATCCTCAACGAGTGCCTGGCCGGCAGAGCTGAGGACGAAATCTATGAATTCCTTTGCGAGTCCCTCGGGCTCTCCCAGACTGAGGAAGTTCAGATTCCTTGCAATGGGATAAGTATCATCCTGGACGGTCGCTATGGACGGGGTGACACTATCAATGGGAACTCCCTTGACCTCGCTGTCGAGATATCCAAGCCCCACATATCCTACTGCACCGTTTGTCGTCTTCACGGTACTATGAACATCACCGTTGGACTGCTGTTCGATCATTTCCAGAGATGGGTCCTCCTTGTCGAGAACGAGTTCATCGAAGGTCCCCCTCGTCCCTGATGCGCTGTCCCTGCCAATGATAACGATCTCCAGGTCAGGTCCGCCGACCTCGTTCCAGTTGGTGATATCACCCTGGTAGATCTGCTTGACCTGTTCTATGGTGAGCCCGCTTACCGTGTTATCCTTGTGAACGATGATGGCAATACCATCCTTTGCAACAGGGATCGATCTGAGGGTCGGATATGTATCCTTTTCCGAATCCTTAACCTCACGGGAGGCCATTCCAATGTCAGCGATACCGGTACCCGCCATCTCAACACCGACGCTTGATCCGCCACCGTTGACGTTTATAATCACATCATGTTCCTTCTGGTACTCCTCGGCTGCAAGTGATGCAATGGGAAGTACCGTTGTGGAACCGGCTATCTCAAGGGTCTTATCATCTTTTCCTTCATCATCGCCACCCAAACAGCCTGCAGCTGCCACGATCGCGATAACGAATACGCCCAATCCAGCTATTAACCAGCTTCTTTTTGGTTTCAGTGCTACCACCGTTATTTGAGATGGAAAGTCAGAATATAACACTTCTGAACATATTATCAATAATACTATATGTCCTATATATCTATACGAAAAGTATATGATACCTCATAATTTACCGTTTTCCATGAGACAAACTACTAATTAGCATAATACAAAAAATAATATTATATTATTATTTTCTTAATTATCTTGAGATTTACTCCAATCAATGAAATGTCAATAAAATCTTTGAAGTTCGAAAAGATCCACTTCGCAAGCAACGGGGAAAGGACAGTATTTTAGATATAGAGGAATATGACACCATAACCCTATATAGTCATATCAGATTTATATAGATAACCTTAATGTATAAAAAAATCATATGTTAGATCGGCGACCTGATGGAGATAAGAAGAGTGCAGATAACTGGCGGTTCTTCGTTCACCATATGTCTTCCCAAGGAGTGGGTAAGATCGCAAAAGATAGAAAAGAACAGTCCTGTGGGACTCAACGTTCGATCGGATGGCAGTCTCCTCATTGACTCCCATATAAACCGGGGGAAGATCAAGAAGACAAAGGAACTTGATCTAGACGAGATG
>JAYEPK010000599.1:0-1559 GCA_034723935.1 Thermoplasmatota archaeon | reverse complement strand
GCACTGCCCACCAGGGTAGGTGCTATCGAGTATTACAACGATATCGACCCCTCGGATATGGGCATGGCATGGGTCAGGTTCGAAGGCAGGGAGGAGAACATCTTCAGGTTCGATGTGGACTTCATCGACATGGAGGGGAATGTTCGCTTCTCCTACAGGGATTATCAGCTGAAATCGCTCATGTCCATGAACGATGAGCTGAAAGGCGATCATTCTGTCCCCTTCGAGGAGATGATGTCTCCCGTGGACGATATTCGCGTTTTCAGGGTAGATCTCGATGCTGTGCCGGAGGACCTGGAGGAATACGTCAGGTACTTCGACGAGACCGAGTGGAAGGATATGATCGGAGAGAAGATGACCCAGAAGAGAAAGAGGGAACATGTTATGGGGAGGGTGATCGGCAAGCTTGCTGTCTCCTGGTACATGGCCACTGAAAAAGGTCTGGTGGTCCCGGTAAAAGAGGTCAAGATAGGAACGGAGGAGAACGGGAAACCATTTGCCCTTGTAAACGGAGAGCATGTGGAGATCTCCATATCTCACTCCCACCGATGGGGAGTGTGTTCCGTGGGTGCCAGGGTGCATGGTGTTGATATCGAGCTTTCGGAGCACAGGGATTCGTCCTTTGTTGATGAGGCCTTTGCCCCCGATGAAACGATATTGATGGATCGGATAAAAGGAGAGAATGATATGGGGGAGCACACGGTGCAAACCTTGATGTTCTCTGCCAAGGAAGCCTACCTGAAGAAGACGGGGGTCGGCATGGGTGTTGATCTCAGGTCCGTGCAGTGCATTGAGATACTGAAAAGACCGCAGAAAGGCGGTCTTTCCTTCGAGGTGATATTGTCCCATGGCGATTCTGAAGAGAGGGTTAGCAGTTCCATACCATCGGCCTATGTGCTTACAATTTGCGCATGAAACACAAAGATAACTATATCCTGATGTGAAGTGCAATGGCACGAAAAAGCAAGTTGTTGGGAGGGGCAGGGGAAAAGGTTCTACTCGATGGGAACGACACAACAGCCAGGGGCCTTCTGGAGGGCGGTGTGATAGTTGTCACGGCATATCCTGGAACGCCCGCATCGACGATCATGGAGAAGCTGGGCGAGGTTGCTCCGGACCTGGGAGATGGATGATATTTTTTTTACCCGGGTCATGATCGGGAAAAGATGTGCCGTTGAAAAAATGATAATATCAGGGAAGAAATGATTAATAATCCGGATATGATATATGTTCGGTTATCAAGATGCAGACCAGATGTGAAAGGGTGGATATCTCCACCGGCGGTGAGAAGGTGGTATTCTTTCCGGACGAGATGGCAGTGGATATGGATATTCATCCGATGGACAGGGTCGAGCTCATCAACGTGAAGGATGTGACCCAGAAGATTACCGCAACCGCTCAGTTCTTTTCCCTGATGCACAACAGGGTCGGCCTGTGCCGGGAACTTGCGGATGAGATGGGCATACACAATGAGGGTTTTATTTCGGTAAGACCTATCCCCAAACCGGGTTCCGTGAACCATATAATCGATCGAATGAGAGGTTCCGAACTCTCCGGGG
>JAYEPK010000598.1:0-1561 GCA_034723935.1 Thermoplasmatota archaeon | reverse complement strand
GACGCCGTGGAATTCAAAGTTTCTCTTTTATTGCATCTATCAGCATGGGGATGACCTTGTAAATATCTCCCACGATGCCGTAATCGGCCGAGTTGAATATTGGAGCATCGGCATCCTTGTTGATCGCAACGATCGTCCCCGCATCCCTCATACCCGCAACATGCTGTATCTGCCCGGAGATACCGCATGCGATGTACAACTTGGGTTTTACCTTGTGGCCGGATAACCCGATCCAGTGGTCCTCTGAAAGCCATTTGAGGTCCGCTGCAATGGGTCTCGAACACCCCAGAGCGTTCCCGTGCAGTATGGACGCAAGCTCTTCGATGAGCTTCAGGTCGTCAGAGTTCTTGAAACCCCTCCCACATGACACTATGACCTCCGCATCCTCAACGTTGACCCCTTCGGATACCATTTTCTGAATATTGGTTGTCTTCGATCCATATTCGGTCGGAGTGATATCCTTATCTATTATCTCTCCAGACCTCGAGTCATCTGCAGGAAGCGGATCGTAAGCCTTTGCAGGGATAGTTACAACTGCAGGATAGGAAATGAACTTCTCCTTCGCAATGCCGTTCCCTGAATAGACGACCCTTTCCGATACAAGGGCCCCATCCTGGAGATAGAGCTTGTTAGAGTCAGATGCGCAGCCGGCATCCAGCCTGGCTGCCAGCCTTGGAGCCAGCTCCTTGCCGACCTTGGTAGAGGCTATGAGGATGATGTCCTCTCCCTCTTCCCTGATGATCGTCTCGAGTATTTCTGTTGTCTCCTCGGCCTTCGCCTCCTCCATGTCCTTGCCGGCAGTGAATATCCTGTCGGCACCGTGTTTCACGTAATCGTCAGCAAATGTGGTGGAAGGTCCGACAAGGACCGCAGACAGTTTGGTCCCTTTTGCCTCTGCCATCTCCTTTCCCTTTGCAAGGAGCTCCAGACCATTCTTCCTGACATCTGAAAATATCATAACCATTCATATCACCCCAGTACTCCATCTTTTGCAAGGTTTTCCGCAAGCTGTTTGACAGCCTCGTCCGGATCGTCCTTGTACACTATGTTCTTTCTTTCCATTTTCATGCCCTTGATATCAAGGGTCTCCACCCTGGGAACAATATCTCCAAGATCAAGGTCGGCCGGTGTCCAGTCATTCAGCGGTTTGTTCGCAGATCCAAGTATCTGCATGAGGCTCGGGAGCCTCGGTTCGTTTATCTCCTTTGTAACGGTCAGGAGGGCAGGATAGGAGGACCCGGTGGTTACCATCTTGTCTCCCATGTTCCTCTCGGCGGTGATCTTGTCATCCTCTGCCGTTACCTTGAATGCATAGGTCAGCTGAGGCATATTCAGGTAACCTGCCACTCTAGGTCCGACCTGACCGGAGAACAGGTCTATTGACGCTTCTCCGCAGATGACAAGGTCCACACCCCCAAGCTTCTCCACACCCTTGGCGAGAAGTTTCGAAACAACATGATAATCCGTCTTCTCCGGAGCAGAGATAAGGTAAGCTTCGTCCGCTCCCATTGCGAGAAGTTCCTTTATCTTCTCCTTTGCGTCTGCGGGCCCAACGGTGAGA
>JAYEPK010000597.1:0-1565 GCA_034723935.1 Thermoplasmatota archaeon | reverse complement strand
CATGGCAGCACTGAAAAGATGGTTCAGCATCTGGTTTGGGCACTATCGGAAAGAGGTGTTACGGTACACATTTTCGACCTGACTGCAACGGATATAGGAAAACTTGCCATGGCCTTGGTAGATGCGGCGACCATTGTGATAGGAACACCGACGGTCCTGGTAGGCCCTCATCCGAACGTTGCCTACGCAGTGCTATTGGCAAACCTCCTGAGACCAAAGGCAAAATTTGCATCCGTAATTGCGTCCTATGGTTGGGGCAGTAAAGCAATAGAACAAATTGCTGGCATGATCCCGAACCTTAGGGTAGAAATCATAGATCCGGTCCTGGTCAAGGGATATCCAAAGGAGAACGATCTCAAGGCGTTGGACAAACTGGCAGATACTATCGCACAGAAACATAAAGAGAATGGATTAATGTGAATATTGCAAACTTGCAAGAGTGTTGAGTATATAACTTCCAGAGGCCCTACTCTGTGATGTTCTCTCCATAGGTGTATGTCATGTTGGATGTGAAAATGGTAGAACCCTTCTCATGCCGTCTGGAACCATGGATATACAATCGGTCTGAGGTTGGACAGCCAATATTGGGCTGAAAAAATTTCATCTTGACCGTGGTGATGTTAATATTCTTCCTGACGTTTCTAATAATAGGATATTGACAGGGAATACGAATAGTAACTCTTGCCATGCATCCCGGAAAAGATTATTACGGTATTATGCTATCAGGCACCATCCAAGATCCCTGGAGGCCAAATTTCATGATGGACGAAAGCGAGGATGTTCAGAACAAGCTCATTGACCGGGTATCAGACCTTGACGCAGCAAGGAACAGGTGGTTCTTCGGGATATTCGTCGCATTGTTCCTTTTTTCAGTTGTACTTGGGGTATACATTGCCCCTGTCATGGAACTGAGCACAGAGAATACCAGCAGGCACACCATCTCACAGACTGGAGGTTATGCCGAGGCATCTCTCGAGGCCGTTGCGATACCGTACATGTACGCAGTAGAGTTCCACTTCGAGCTGTCCAAGGATTATACCGATGAGGATTGGAAGGCGAACATATACGTGTTCAAGGATGAACTCCCACCCCTGGACGAGGATCACTGGGTGGAGGATTTCGACTCCTTCAATGAATACCTGCGATCCCATGCGTTCAGGTATGTTGTCTTGAAGAACGATTTCAAGGAGATCACATGGGAATTCAATTTCAGGGATTCCGATACGAACACATATTCCATCTTCTTTTACAACCCCGATGTGGAGGAAACGGTCATAGTGGATATGACGACCCATTACGAGCCTCTCCTTCCGCTTGTTCCGATCTTCTTCATAATAGCGTTCATTATCGTCCTGCCGCTTGCCATTATAAGGCTCTATGTCATCAAACAGAAGAAGAAGGAGCTCAGGGTGCTTCTCACACTTGACCTCGAGAGCCTGTCAGATGAGGACAAACTGAGGCTTGGAATACCGATACTACCGAAGCAATCCCAACCCGTTGAACCACAGCCGCCTCCGATGATGCCTGGACAGAGGTAATGAGACATCTGGCATGTTCCACTGGAA
>JAYEPK010000596.1:0-1565 GCA_034723935.1 Thermoplasmatota archaeon | reverse complement strand
TGTGACCTTCAAGATGGCTGTGGGAAATGGTATCTATGTTGAAGACGGAACACTTGAGATCCTTGGGCAACCGAACAGGAAGGTGTGGATGCAGACTATAACCGCGGGTACGTGGAGCGGCATATATGCCAATGAGGATTCCACCATCAAGATCAGATGGGCGGATATCAGATTTGCCGATACGGGATTGGAGCTAATGGGAACAGGTCATTCAGCCTCATCCGGATCAGTTGCAGTGAATAACACGAGCTTCACTACATGCACAACAGGGATCCTGGCGGATGCCAATGGATATTCGCCTCCATTCAACTTCACGTTCAAAGATAACTCACTGTCCAACTCTGATAACAGCGTCTATCTTGGAAATGGTTATAATGGGATCACCATCGAGAACAATAATTTTTATAAAGCAAAGAAGACGGGGATCTACACCACAGGTGTTGGTTCACTGCGTATCAGGAACAACACGTTGACCGAGTGTCAATACGGTATCCAGATGGGAATGACGATTACAGAAAACATTGTTGAGAACAACACAGTGAGTAACTGCTACATTGGGTTCCTTGGAGCGTTTCTCGGTAATGCCAAGTTCATGAACAATTCGATCTTTACAAAAAGTAAGGGTATCTTCATGCCTCTGGTAGTAGACCTGCTTATAGAGAATAACACGGTGACATCCATAGGCGGCTTCTACGATGTCCCGATCGAGATATCCGATGATGACGGTCTATCCACGATCAAGAACAACATACTCTCCGGTTGCGGACCGATGATCGTGGCTAATGGTTCGACGCCTCTTCATTATGATATCTATGATAACCTTCTTCTGAACCTGACAGAGCTGAAATATGTGGACAGTATGGGTGACGGTTTCGTTGATATCGATGTTCCCTGTGCAGGATCGGTCGGGGCAAAGGCAAGGACCTGCAGGACCTCTGTTTTCTACACAAACCAACCTGGTATCGTTGAAAGCTATGTTACACCAAAGCAGGCATCGGAACATGCAAGGGTAGGATCCACCCTCAAGATGATATCCAACCCTGTTGGATACGGACCGAAGAACCTTGAGGCCAGGGAGATATATCATACTCAGCTACCGGTCATAGAATGGCCGATGAACTTCACCGGAGAGGAAATGGAAATGCTCATTTTCCAACCCGGAGTATGTATGCCCTCTGCTTCCATTCAGGACACTTCCTACGCAGGTCTGAATAATTTCACGGTCAAAGGCGGTATTACTACGGTCAATGTGGTGAACTCAAACAATGTTTCCCTTTTCAATATTCGATCCCTTGGCCATACTTCCAATTCTCTGAGAGGGGCCTATATCGATGGAAGCCAGGATATCACTATCGAAGATTGCCTTTTCAAGACCAACTATGACTACAGCCTTTCCATCACATCCTCCCGGAGGATATCGATCACCGACAGTTCCATTACGAATCCTCTATCCTTCGGAGTACGTATTTCCGATTCGGTGGATGTAAAAGGTGATAACACCTCGATAACCTTCACGAATCACATCGGGATGTACTGCGATGGTTCTCAGGTGAGCTGGAACGGAT
>JAYEPK010000595.1:0-7203 GCA_034723935.1 Thermoplasmatota archaeon | reverse complement strand
CCGAACATGGAGTTCAGTCTCGAGGTTGGACCTGCTGCCAGTATCACTGCTCTGGATCTTACAGTGCCCTTGCTTGTGGTGGCCTCCCAGAGATCTTTCTTCCTGATGGCCGATATTGCATCTGTTTTGGAACTGAACTTGACCCCGGAAGAGATCGCTCTATCAACAAGGGCCTTGTCGAACAGTTCCCGGTATATTGAAAAACCATCCGAATCGGAGACCAATGAATCCCCGGAAGGTGAGATGATCCTGTAACCCTTTATTCTTCCAACGATCCAATCCCCATCCTCGTCCAGTCCAGAATGATCGAGGCATTTCCTTGAGATCACTTCTCCGCACTGCACTGGTTGACCTATCCTCTCTCTTTTATCTATCAATTTCACCGAAAGACCCGAGGATGATGCAGCACAAGCCGCAGATGAACCCGAGGGGCCCGCACCGATAACAAGGATGTCGAAAACCCTATTCTCGTTCATCGGACCATCTCAATATCGTCAAGAATATGGAAAATACGGGAGTTCGAAAGTGATCCTACTCCTCGAATATGTCCTTTATATATTCCGAACCAACTGGCCCGTTTGTCGGCCTGTAATCGTTGCTTATGTAAAAGCAGCGCATCTGAAGCGAGAAGATGCTACTGTCGGACATTATCTTTCTTGTCAACCCCGGCACCAAACCTTTAGATGAGTTTGGTTGAATTTAAACCTTTCTACATAATCGGATCTATGTGATCAAGCAGAATGTTCTTCTCTTGGTATTGCCCCTTTATACTAATGGAGCCATCCTCAACAGGAAATATATTAACGGGAAATCCCATCATGCGCCCAGATTTCTCCCCATGGAAGGGTTAAAATGAGACAACCGGTCATAGTATCAGCGGTCAGAACAGCGCAGGCCAAGTTCGCAGGGGCCTTGAAGGACATTAAGGCGACCGAACTCGGGAGCAAGGTCATAAAGGGAGCCATCAACACGATCGATCTGGATCCCAAGGAGATCGAAGAGGTCATAATGGGGAACGTCGTTTCCGCAGGTCAAGGTCAGAACGTTGCCAGGCAGGCAGCCATTGGAGCCGGGCTTCCGTACAACGTCGGAGCATTCCATGTGGACAAGGTATGCGGATCCTCCCTGAAGGCGGTGGTCCTTGCGGCCCAGGCGATCAAATGCGGTGACGCAGATACGATCCTGGCCGGCGGGATGGAGAGCATGAGCAATTGTCCCTATATTCTGGACAAGGCTAGATTCGGCTACAGGCTCTTTGATGGCAAGATCACCGATTCCATGGTAAAGGATGGACTCTGGGACGTTTACAACGATTTTCACATGGGCCATACGGGCGAGATCATAGCAGAGAAATACAGCCTTACCAGGGAAGAGATCGACGAGTTCGCTGTTTGGAGCCATCAGAAGGCTGCAAAGGCGACCGAAAATGGACATTTCAAGGATGAGGTTATCCCGGTCGAGGTCCCGCAGAGGAAGAAGGAGCCAGTCATATTCGACAAGGATGAGGGAATAAGATACGACGCTTCACTTGAGGGGATGGCAAGGCTCAAACCCTTCTTCAGGAAAGATGGTGTGGTAACCGCAGGGAATTCCTCACAGCTGACGGATGGCGCTTCCGCTACGATCATAATGAGCGAGGAAAAGGCTAATGAGCTCGGTCTCGATATCATGGGAAGGATCACAGGTTACAACACATCCGGTGTGGAACCCTCACTTGTCATGGAAGCTGTTGTTCCCGGTGTCCGGGACCTTCTCAAGAAAATGGACCTTACCATTGACGATATTGATATAGTAGAGCATAACGAGGCCTTCTCATCGGCTTCGGTAGCACTCATGAAGGCCCATGGGATACCGAAGGAGAAGTTCAACGTGAACGGCGGTGCTGTGGCCCTAGGTCACCCCATCGGAAGCAGCGGGTCAAGGATCCTCACGACCCTGCTTCATGCGATGAAGCGCCTGGGAAAGAAAAGGGGACTTGCGACCATATGCCTCGGTGGGGGAAATGCGGTGAACATGGTCGTTGAAAAGTAATGAGGTGAAATAAATGGAGATCAAGAAGATAGCTATCATTGGTGCGGGTCAGATGGGACACGGGATCGCCCTGGTATCTGCCAAGGCGGGATATGAAGTACTGCTGAACGATATCAAAGATGAGTTCGTTCAGGGGGGAATATCGAAGATAGAGAAGTTCCTGGACAGGAGCGTTGCAAAAGGAAAGATGGAGGCTCTGGAAAAGGAAAATATCATGGCAAGAATATCCGGGACAACGGACCTGAGCAAGCTCTCGGATGTGGACCTTGTTATCGAAGCTATAATTGAGAACGTGGATATCAAGAAGGGATTGTTCACAAAGCTTGATTCCATATGCAAGGAAGAAACGGTACTGGCCTCGAACACGTCCACCATACCCATTACGGACCTCGCGTCTTCAACTTCAAGACCGGACAGGTTCATAGGAATGCATTTCATGAACCCGGTCCCTATAATGAAGCTGGTGGAGGTCATAACAGGACTCAGGACCTCGGACGAGACCAGGAAGCTCATATTCGAACTATCGGAGAAGATGGGAAAGGTTCCCATCGAGGTCAACGACAGTCCCGGATTCGTATCGAACAGGATTCTACTGCCAATGATCAATGAAGCGGTTTACTGCCTGTACGAAGGAGTAGGAACTCCGGAGGCAATTGATTCTGTTATGAAGCTCGGTATGAACCACCCCATGGGTCCTCTGGCCCTTGCGGACCTGATTGGGCTCGATGTTTGCCTCAGCGTTATGAACGTTCTCTATGATGGTTTCAACGATTCCAAGTACAGGCCGTGCCCGCTTCTGAAGAAGAAGGTCCAGGCCGGAATGCTCGGAAGGAAGACCGGTATGGGTTTCTATGATTACAAAAAGGAGTGATCGATATGGAATACCAGAACCTGATCATAGAGAGGGACGGAGCGGTTGCAACCATCAAGATCAACAGACCAGAGGCCCTGAACGCTCTCAATGAACAGACCCTCAGGGACCTGATGCATGCTGTGGATGAACTGGAGATGGACAAGGACATCAGCGTGGTCATACTGACCGGTGAAGGCAAGGCATTCATCGCCGGGGCTGATATCAAGCATATGGTGAGCCTTACAACAATTCAGGCGAAATTGTTCGCCGAATACGGGCACAATCTCCTCAACAAGGTAGAAGCATCAAGACTCCCGTATATCGCAGCCGTAAATGGTTATGCGCTTGGAGGAGGATGCGAGGTGATGATGGCCTGTGACATTGCCATTGCATCCTCGAAGGCCAGGCTGGGGCAACCCGAGATCAATCTGGGTATCAGTCCGGGATTTGGAGGAACACAGAGGCTTACCAGGCATATTGGTAGAATGAGAGCAAAAGAACTCCTTCTTACCGGAGACAATGTAACGGCCCAGGAGGCTTATGAGCTTGGACTTGTCAACAGGGTCGTTGAACCGGAGCAGTTGATGGAGGAGACCATGAAGCTGGCCCAGAAGATAGCTTCAAAGTCCAATGTTCAGATCTCGTTCATCAAGGCACTGGTCAACAAAGGTGCGGATGTGGACCTTGCAACGGCCAACTATCTTGAAATATCATATTTCTCCTCATCCTTTTCGACACATGATCAGAAGGAAGGAATGAAGGCTTTCATCGAAAAGAGAAAACCGGAGTTCAGGGATGAATGAGGTGGCAAGGTCAAGGAACTGGCCAGCGTGAGCAGCGTAATTCCGGGGCCGAAACTATAAGTATGATGCTATGTTGAAAGGTCTGGAGTCATTATTTTGGCCAGAAGAAGAAAATATCAGGGCGGAAAAAAGTCGTTCAAGAAGAAGAATCCGAACCCTGGAGAGAGGTTGAGAAAACCAATGCTGAACTTGGGTCGACTGGATTATTTCAAATATGATCTCAACGAGATCGTCGACGGTTCCGATATAGAAGATGATCTGTCCCCTTCGTTCAAGGCAACGGTCATAGCGAAATCAAGGAACGTTTCCATCGATGATGCAAAGGATTATATCAAGGACCTCGTGGCCCAGGAAAAGGTCACAAAGGACACTTCGATAAGGATATTCAGACTTCTGGACAGATATACCCGGATCAGATGATCATCTAAGCTATTCACAATGATGCAGATCATCCCCATGTTCCTTTTCCATTCTTCGAACATAACATCTACAATTTGGCCAATGTTTATAAGGATCTACCATCACGGATCGTGATGAAGATCAGGACATCTTGAAAACGCCCTTGAGCTTCTCTGCAACGAGGTCCATATCCTCTTTCTGACCCTTCTGGCCAGCCATTATCCTGTCAAGATTTAACTGGCTTCTGAGGAGAGCAGGATCGCCATCACCGTAACCCAGTATCAATTTGATCCCGTCAAGAACAGTCTTCAGTGAACTGTCCCTTGCATATATCCTGGCCATTGCATGCCATGTATCGCGGTCGAACCGGACAGCTTTCGAGTATTTCTCCTCGGCAGCCTTCTTCCCGAAGATATAAGCACTCTCTGTCCAGGCGGAAAGCTCGCCCAGCCGGAACAGGATATGCTGGTTCCGGGTGAGCTTCTGCACCCTGCAGTGCTCGTAGATGTTGGCAAGTGCACCGAGTGCAAAGGATGCAGTATCCGCACCCACGTTCGGGTCCTTCCTGTGGACCTCTTCAGCTTCCTTTGCCATCTCGGAATAGTAACCGCCACGGGTCTTGAGATGCTGCTGCCATCTGTTCCTGGCGATGGTCATCTCCAGTATCTCGTTGGTGCCCTCGTAGATCTGAGTGATCCGGACATCCCTCTTTATCTTCTCGACGACCATCTCATGGACATAACCATATCCCCCAAGGGCCTGTATGGATGCTTCGGCCGCCGCATTTCCCGCCTCGGAGCCGGACCATTTTGCGATCGCCCCCTCCGTCTGCAGGCCGTTTTCTGTCTCATCAAGTCCATTTGCCACGAACTCGATGTATGCTCTGGATGCTTCGAGACGGACCGCATGAGGAACTATCAATTTGTGTGTGTATCCCTGTTTATCGGACAACGGTCCTCCAGACTGGACCCTCCCCTGTGAATAGCTTACAGCACGGGAAAGTGCGGCCCACCCGCACCCCAACCCAAAGGCTGCCACCATGACCCGGGTACTGCCGAAAACCGCCTGAGCCTGTGTCAAGCCCTGACCTTCCTCCAGTCCAACAAGGTTCTCGGCAGGAACCTCAACCTCATCAAGCGAGAACGCGGTGGTATCTGCCAACCTTATTCCATGTTTCACTTCGGGATCGTTGTATTCCATCCCTTTGGAACTTCCATCCACAATGAACCAGCTGACGCCCTTCGGATCCTTTGATAATATCAAATATAGATCAGCTGTGCCTCCATTCGAGATCCACTGCTTGCTCCCTGTGATCTTGTAGCTTACGACCTTATCATCCTCAACAACGGGAACGGCTTTGGTCTTCAGGGACCCGAGGTCCGACCCTGCCTCGGCCTCCGTTGCACCGTATGCTACCAGAAGTCCCTCCTTTGCGATCTTGGAGAACCATTTATTCTTCTGGTCCGGTGTTCCTCCGACCCTGATCGGGTCCATTCCAAGGAAAGTTGCGAATACAGATGTTGCAACACCAAGGTCGATACCAGCCAGGGTCTCACAAATTTGATACATATCAAAACTGCTGGCACCGATACCACCGAACTCCGCCGGTATCATGAGAAGGTTTATCCCGAGTTTCGTAGGATCATACATCTCTTTGATCTTCTCTCTTGGTATCTCTTCTCCTTTCCTGTCCAGATCCAGAAGATAATTTTCCGGAAGGTTCCTCTCGGCGAAGGCTTTGATACCACTTATCATCATCTCTCTGGAGTTTTCGTCGAGTCCCATTTTTCTCACCCTGTACACCCAATATCTCACTTGTAAGGCACGATGAACGTCTTGAAGGTAGGACTGCAATATATTTATTTGCTTCACTTATCGCCTAGTTTAATCACATAAGCACACATGTACGAGGAGAAGAGGAAAGCAATTTGTTATAGTTCCTCCACATTTACCTTGACATGGATCTTGAGCCGACCGAGCAGCAGAGGGCCGTGGTTAATATGGTCCGGGAATTTGCAGAGAGGGAAATAGCTCCCGGATCTTCCGAGCGGGACATTACCGAGGAGTTCCCTGCCGAGATATTGAGGAAAATGGGAGACCTGGGACTTATGGGGATCATGATCCCGGAGAAATATGGGGGATCCGGAATGGATGCGGTCACCTATTCCATGGTCATCGAGGAGATCTCAAAAGCATGCTCATCGGTAGGAGCCCTGACCTCTGTCCATAATTCCTTCGCACCATATATGATCTACAAATGGGGTAACAGGGAGCAGAGGGAGAGGTTCATCCCACCTCTGGCAAAGGGAGAGAAGTACGGGATGTTCGCAGCCACGGAACCAAACGCTGGATCGGACCTGGGTTCCATAAGCACCACAGCAACACTGGAGGGTGATCATTATGTTGTAAGCGGAAGCAAGACGTTCATCTCGGGAGGGGCCAAGGCCGAGACCGGTATCATCTTCGCGATCACGGACAGGGAAATTGGAGCAAGGGGGATATCCGCCTTTATTGTCGAGAGCAGTTACAAGGGATACAAGGTAGGTCCCATATTCGAAAAAATGGGGATCCACGCCTCGGAAACATCGGAGCTGATATTCGAGGATATGGAGGTCCCGAAGGAGAACCTGCTGGGAAATGAAGGAGATGGTTTCAAGATAGCACTTGTGGCCATAGATGGTGGAAGGATAGGTATTGCATCCCAGGCAGTGGGTATCGCCCAGAGATGTCTGGACGAGGCAATTGCAAGGTCCAGGGAGCGGATACAGTTCGGGAAACCCATAGGAAAGCTGCAGGCCATACAATGGATGCTGGCTGAAATGTCAACACGGATAGAAGCATCAAGACTTCTGACCAGACAGGCAGCTTATCTGAAGGACAAGGGTGTCAGGTTCAGCAAGGAGGTCGCCATGGCAAAGCTGATGGCCGGCGAGACAGCGGTGTTCTGCGCTGACCGATCGCTCCAGATCCATGGAGGATACGGGTACATGAAAGATCATTCGATAGAAAGGTTGTACAGGGACGCAAAGATCACGGAGATCTACGAGGGAACATCCGAAGTTCAGAAGCTTGTTATTGCTTCCCAGCTCCTGAAGTGATTCAGAATTCACTTTTGAT
>JAYEPK010000594.1:0-1570 GCA_034723935.1 Thermoplasmatota archaeon | reverse complement strand
CTACTTCAACCATTCAAAAAAAGGAAACACTTTGATCAACAACATGATCATAGACACGAGCGCCACAGGGATCAAATTAGTAGAATCCGATCTGCAAATGATCAAAGGCAACACCATTCAATATTCCAAAGGATATGCAATGGAGTTCCTGAACTCCGCATCCAATACTATCCTTGACAACGCCTTCATCTACAACCACGGAACACGAGATGAACTTGATGATGATCTGGTCCAAGCCATTGACTACAAAGGAGGGAACATGTTCCATGACTGGGAGCGGGGGAATTACTGGAGAGATCTTGAAGGCAGTGATGATGATCAAGATGGCATCCTTGATGATACTGAATATATCATAGATTCAAGCGAAGGTCTGGATCGGTTTCCCTTGGCAGAACCTTCCTTCCCGGTAATTTCCAAGATCCCAACCAATGTTTCCGTAAAAGGAATGAACCCCTACATCGAATTGACATGGGAAGATGGCGGTAAGGGAGATACGTTGATGCTTCCTGAGAGATACAATATCTACCGCAGACCTGAAGGTGTGGAAAAGTATGATCTTGTCGAATCATCGAAAGAGTTGAGATATCAGGATCATAACGTATCCAGCGGTATAACCTATCTCTATGCGATCAGTTCCGAGAACAGTTTCGGAGAGACTCCAAAGAGTAACGATATCCCTGGCATCGTGGATGATAAAGAGCCCTATGTGAATATTCACACACCAGTAAACGGATCCGTGCTCTCTGAACCTGATGTTACGATTGGATGGTTAGCTGATGATATCCTGGGCAGTATAGCTTCACTCGAATTGAGTATTGATGAAGGAAACTGGATCAATGTCACAGGATTGAAAAGGTATATTGCAGAAGACCTTGATGAAGGACATCATGAAGTACATTTAAAAGCAGTTGATACAGCAGGGAACATGAACAATTCATTTTCTTCATTCATCATCGATCTATCTCCTCCTCGGATACTTTCCATAGAACCCGCTCCCGCATCTTATCTGAACACAACCGATGTTGAGATGGTGATCAGTGGTATGGACGATCTTTCCGGTCCCGTTCATTATACTATCCGACTTGATGGCAAGAACATATCCGTTATGAACTTGGAAGGTAGAGTTGTTTTGAGAGACCTGAGTGAAGGCACTCACGACCTTGTTGTCTGGGCCTTCGACAACGGGAATCATTTCACAAGATTTGACTTCCATTATGATATCGATCTGACCCCACCTGAACTTGAGTTGGAATCTGATCCCGCCATAACGAACAATACTAACGTTCTGGTTTCCTGGTCAGTTTCTGACAGCTACAGCGGAATATCGTATGTTCAAGTACTCGGCCCGAATAGTAAATGGACAAACTCGGATACAATGTATTCCCATGTGTTCGGATCGGATGAGGAAGGTGTTTTTCCGATCCTTGTAAAAGCCTTTGATAAAGCCGGGAATTTTAAAATGATAGACGGATCGGTGATCTTTGATTTCACAGCTCCAAAAATATTGGAATATGGTCCAACCGGATCAAATATATCTGCTTACGATCTTTTCCAGATCATATTCGATGAG
>JAYEPK010000593.1:0-1571 GCA_034723935.1 Thermoplasmatota archaeon | reverse complement strand
CGACGAGGTCTCTGGCTACCTCATCGGCGGTTTCATTCTCCTGGGTGCCGGATTGCTGCTCATCGTCCTCTCTGCCGTCAAGGACAGCAGAAAGGGAGTAGGGGTCGGCTTCGGTATCGTTGCCCTGGCGGGAGTTCTCATGCTGGTCTTCATGATCGGAATGGTGGATGATTCGGAACTTGTGGATACGGACGGAGATGGAATATCCGATGTCTACGACGATGACGATGACAACGACGGTTACAGTGATGAACTGGAAGATCTCAGGGGTACAGACCCGCTGGATCAAAGGGAATATCCAACTGAAGATTACATGGATGTGCCGAACAGGTACGGTTTCGAATATGAAGCGGACCACTGGGCAAGCGATGTCGATGAGGACGGAAGGCTGGACAGGAACCAGGACGGCATCGAAGAGGATTACGATACATCGGACTTCGACAAGGACAATGATGGAACAAGGGATGTCTACTTTCAAAATCAATGGTGGGATGATGATGATGAAGATGATGGTTGGGCATTGGAGTCGTCTGTCATGGACATTGCTCCCGGAATAAACAATGGAGGAAGAAATCAGAAGGATGATGGAAGCTCCGCCGCGGATGATTTCTACGGCATGGGCGGTCAGAACGAGGGTGTCGAGAGCAGAGATAGACCTAGGCAGTTCTTCCCCGAGACCTGGCACTGGAACCCCATGGTGATCACAGATGGTTCCGGGAAAGCCTCGATCTCGCTGAGGGTCCCCGATTCCATCACGACCTGGAAGGTCGATGCCACGGCCTCCACCATGGACGGGGCATTGGGATCGGGCGAGGCGTCCATCACAGTCTTCAAGGACTTCTTCATAGAACCGGACATACCTGTATCGGTGGTCAGGGGAGACCTCTTCCCCTTGAAGATCATGGCCTACAATTACGATGAGGAGGACAGGGATGTTACCATCACCCTCTCACAGCCGTCTTCCGACTGGTTCGATCTGGTGGGAGGGACCTACGTACAGACCGTCTCGATGGAAGCTGGCGAGGTAGCCTCGGTCGAATATACCATCAGGGTTAACGATGTCGGGGAGCACGAACTAACGGTATCGGGAACGAACGGAGTTCGGACAGATACCGTCATCAGACCGATGAGGGTGGTTCCCGACGGTAAGTCGGTACAGATCATCGAGAACGGAAAGCTCTCGGACAATCAGACCGTAAGCACAACACTTTCTCTGGATGCCGACAGGGTGGAGAACTCCGAGGATATCTGGGTAAAGCTCCAGGGAGGGATAGAGTCGGTCATCCTGGATGGTGCGGAGAACTACATAAAATTCGTATCAGGATGTGGCGAGCAGTCCATGTCAACACTCTCGGTGAACATCCTTGCCTATGACCAGGCACAGGAGCAGGACACGAAAGCAGAGGACCTTCTGGAGTACGAGCAGATGTGCATTCAGGGGATACAGCACGAGCTCCAGTATCTCATGGAGGGCAAGAACGATCCCGGTCGGGGTATCGTCTGGTTCCCCGGAGATCAGGACGTTCACCCCTGGCTGACATCCTGGGGACTCCTGACGTTCCAGGATGCAG
>JAYEPK010000592.1:0-7223 GCA_034723935.1 Thermoplasmatota archaeon | reverse complement strand
CAATTTTACAGGTCCCGTTGAACTCCGGGAAGGTCAGATCGGAACATTCGACGCCTCACTCAGCACCGATTCCAGTTCGGATATCGGTGGACTGAACTATACCTGGTATACCCAACTGGGACCGGACCCTATAGGTTACGGGAAGCAGTTAGAGCTGGTATGTTATACGGAAGAGGACCTTGCCCTTCAGCTCATGGTGACGGATGATGATGGTGATATCGGGTCCTGTTCCCGCATCGTAAATATCAAGAACAGACCTCCCATCACTATCATCTCGGGGCCTTCGGAGATCATGGAAGATGAGATCGTTCTCCTGAACGGTTCTGCCTCTTCCGATTCTCCATGGGACCTCGATGGTCTCGTGTACCTGTGGGATATCGGAGAAGACGGTGAGGTGGATTCTTACGAAAGGACATTGGAGGTATCCTTTCCGGACGAGGGACAAAAAGTCATCACCCTTACCGTTATCGACAGTGATGGAGGCAGCTCATCAGCGGTTCATCATCTTGCTGTGAACAACAGGGCTCCCACACCCGTGATCATCGGACCTTCGTTTGCAAACGAGGATGAACAGGTGCTCTTCAAGCTTGGAGATGACCCGGATTCCATTTCAGATATACCGTCTCTTGCGATCAGTTGGTTCCTGGACAGTGAGAAGGTAGGTGAAGGCACGTACCTGAACCGGACCTTCACCACTGAAGGAGAGCACACCATCGAGGTGAGGGTAAACGACGATCAGGACGCGCTCGGGACCTTTGACCTGACCCTGACGGTTCATAATCCGAGACCCAGCGTGGAGATAAAGGGTGTGCCAACTTCCGTGGGTCCGGGCGATGAGATAACAGCACAGGGTCACCGATCCACGGACACTCCATCTGATAGAGGGAGCCTTGAATTCCGATGGTTCCTGGACGGAGAACTTCTCCCGGATGGGAGCAGGAACATAACGTTCGGAGTGGAAGAGGAAGGAGAGCACGAGCTGATGCTCAGGGTCGAAGATGACGAAGGCGCATCCAACGAGATATCTGTAACTTTCACAGTTGAAAGACCTCCGGTGCTGGAGCGTATCATCGGTTTCCTGTCCTCCCTTACCGGTTTTCTGTTGATGGTTGGGCTGTTGGTTATCATACTCCTTTCTGCCTATCAGATGACAAAGAAACTGAAAGAGCTTCCACCTCCGGAGAGGATGCCTGTCGAGAACGAGGATGATGCTGCTCCGGAAAAGGTCGAGCCTGATGGGACGGAGGATGCAGGGGAGGACGATACGCAGGAAGAGGTACCGGATCCCGTGGTCGAACCCGAGATGGAGGAAACTGATGTCCCGCTGCCGGATATGGGTGAGGTGGAAATGGGAGAACCTCCGGAGCCGCCCGGTGAGCTTGAGATCCCGGATGTGGATGAAAGTATATTCGACAGATAGTCCCATATCTGGAAATGTTTTATATTCTCTAAGGCAATCATGAGCGGGGTCGTCCGTTGAAGAACTGGTCGTTGCATGTTTTGATAGTTGTTTGCTTCTTGCTCCCTTCGCTTGCTTTTACTGCTTCAGTGATCACCATCTCGGATGGGGTAGAGATGAGCGAACCTTCAAGGGATGGTCCGGTGACATTTTCAAACGTTTCCGTTGAGGTCGGTCTATCGGGCGTTACGGGAAACCAGTTCAGCTGGGGGGATATGGACAACGACGGCCATGAGGATCTGCTCGTGGACGGAAAGAGGCTCTTTCGGAACAGCGGACCACCCGAGTATATTTTCACCGAAGTGACATCCCATGCCGGGATCCAGAGCCAGGTAAGGTCAGGTGTCTGGGGAGATATCGATAACGACGGATGGCTCGATCTCTTCTGCGGTGGAGGGAATCCCTGGAGCGACCACCCCACCCACCCGGATGTCCTCTGGCACAATCAGAAGGACGGCACCTTTGAGAGAGTGCTCCCGGAGAACGGCGCTCCCTGGGATACTTTCCCGACAGTGGCCTCGGGATGGGCGGACATGGACAGGGACGGATTCCTGGACATCTACATGGTAAATTACGAGAACAGGAGCCTTGCAGGTTACCCGGACCATTTCTGGCTGAACAACGGGGACGGCACGTTCAGGAACGCAACATCGACCTCGGGGATGTCCGAGGAGGGCCACCCGTATCAAGGACGGGGGGTCAGCTGGTCCGATTATGATATGGACGGTTTCATGGATGCCTATGTCTCCAACTACAGGATCATGCCGAACTACCTCTATCACAACCTTGGTGATGGCACCATGGAAGAGATAGCTGTAGATGCAGGTGTGGAAGGACACGGCAACGTTCACCCGATAACCCGTGATGGTCCATACTATGGTCACTCGGTCGGATCGACCTGGGGTGATCTGGATAACGACGGAGATATGGACCTATGGGTCACCAACCTTGCCCACAAGGACCCGTGGAGAGGACCTATCTGTGATGATTCTTACCTCTTCGAGAACCTTGGTGCTGACCAGGGTTGGTCTTTTGCTGACCGGAGGGAGGCCAGCGGTATCCCCATCAAACAGATACCCGGGGCAGTTGGCGGAGGGGATGAACTGATGGTATCCTCGGCAATGGCCGATTATGATAACGACGGTGACCTGGATCTGTTCATTCCACAGATATACAAGGATATATCGTATGCATATTCCTATCTTTACCGGAACGACGGGGACTTTACCTTCACGGATGTCTCCGCCGAGTCCGGTATTCGGGTATGGGACACTTACGGATCCGCATGGTGCGATTACAACGAAGACGGTTGGATGGACCTGGTTACCGGAGGAGGTACCTGGAACCAGGAGCTGGAAAGGACCACTGACCGGATGGTCCATCTGTACCGGAACGACGGATCGGGAAGCCACTGGGTCGAGGTAGAGCTCGAGGGACGGGGGTCGAACTCACCTGCAATAGGGGCCAGAGTTGAGATCAGAACCGACCAGGATGGTGACGGTCAGTACGATACCCTATCCGTCAGAGAGGTCCAGGGCGGAACGGCAGCCCAGGGGCAGCAGGATTCGATGGTGCTTCATTTCGGTCTCGGAAACCAGGTCAAGGGTATGGAACTCACAGTTCACTGGCCGATGGGACGGACCTCCAGCACTACCAATGTGTCCAGTGATTCGAGGGTCCGGCTATTCGAGCCCACGGAACCGATCGACCTGGAATTCAATATCTTCGGATACGAGCCTGGACCTTCCGGTTCGAAATTGGAGATCGAGGTGAAGAACCCCTCGGACCAGATAATCGGTTTTACGGAGATCGCCATCGAGCTGAAAAGGGGGGTGGAGATCGAGAACTTGATATGCAGACCGGATGATCCGATCGATCCGGGAACGAGCGTCTTCGAGATAGAGCTCCCGGGACAGGATAAGGATGATAGGATCAATATCACCTTCAAGGTAAACAGGACATACCCTCCGGCAACGGGAAAGCTGACCGGTGGAACGATCTATGATCCCTTCCTCAACTCCCTACCCGTTCCCGGGATCACAGGTCCCGGAGAAGGATCGGTCGGAGAGATGCTCGAGTTCTCGGGAGAGAATTCCTTCGATCCGGATGGTTCCGTTTCCAGTTACCTCTTTGATATGGGTGACGGAACCGTGATCGGATGGACCTCGAGGTACACGGCATCACATTCATACGATGGGCCGGGTGAATTCACCGTGAGACTCTCGGTGAAGGATGACAAGGACGCCGTATCCGTCCAGGAAGCGGTCATCACCGTTGTGATATCGGGGGACGGTCCGAGACCTCCAACGGCCAGGATAATCGAGATAGAGCCTGTTGACGCTTTCATTGGAGAGGATGTCATGTTCGAGGGAGAAGGCATCCCGGGTCCCGGAGCAAGGATCGTGGAACATGAGTGGACCTCATCGATCGACGGTCTGTTGTCGTCCCGTTCGACCTTTGATACGGACGAGCTTTCCGAAGGCAGACACTCTGTCGAGTACCGGGTGAAGGATTCAGATGGGCTCTGGAGCATTCCCGATCGGATGGATGTGATCGTCTCCAAGCCCTATGTCGAACCGATATGGGTCAAGATAAAAGATCTCGAGATCGAGGGCCCTTGCTCGGGGATCATCGAGTTCAAAGGATCCACTGGACCTCTCTTCAGTGTCGAGAGGGTGGAGGTAAGAGTAGATTCTGGTCTGTGGGACAATGTCTGGATGGTTCCTGACTGGGAGTACAGGGTCGACTGCAGTGGCCTTTCCGACGGGGTTCACCGGATCGATGTCAGGGCATACGGCAGCGGGGTCTATTCTGCCACCTATGCCACATACGAGTTCGAGGTAAGGAACCAGGAGGAAGTTCAGGATGGCATGGATGCCGGGGAAGGAAGTACGGGTTCTTTCGAGTTTTCGATCGAGATCGTATATATCGGTGTGGTGTTGATCTTTATCGTTATTGCTGTTCTTTTTATCCGGGTGCTGTTGCGCAGAAAGAAAAGGTCTCTTACCATGAGGTTCCCGGAGGATGACCTTTGAACGGGTAAAAAAGCGGAGCGAATGCTTTAAAGGTCGATGCATCCTTTCATACTCTTAGTTATCCAGGGATCAATATGAAGCTTGCAAGTGGAATGCCGGTCTGGTTGTTGGTGCTTCCTGTACTCTCTCTGGCCTGTGTATTTTTCTTCATCCTGCTTTTCGAAACCTATCTTCTGCTCTACATCTCGGCTGGAATACTCCTGCTCAATTTTGTGTTGCTCCTGTTTTTCCGCGATCCGGAGAGGGACATATCAGTAGGTGTGACATCCCCTGCGGATGGAAGGGTGACCACTGTGGAGATGAGAAGGGGCAGATATTTCATATCGATATTCATGAACGTTCACAATGTGCATGTCAACAGGGCGCCCTGGAACGGGACCGTTGTATCCATCGAGCATATCTCCGGCGGATATGCCCCTGCTTTCAGTAAGGACTCCGACAGGAACGAACGATTAGTTACGAGGCTGGCCACCGATTCGGGCATGTGGACGATCACCCAGATAGCAGGAGCCGTTGCCAGAAGGATAGTTCCTTACATCAAAGAAGGAGATGAACTGCTGAAGGGACAGCGTTTCGGTCTTATCAGGTTCGGCTCCCGCGTCGATCTCGAGTTCAAGCTTCCCAGGGGGATGGAGGTGATCGTCTCGCCCGGGGATCGGGTCAAGGCGGGTTCGTCATCACTTGCAGTTCTGAAAAAAAAGGTTATGATCAAAAGTAGCAGGAGGCCAGGATCCGGTGGAACGTAGAAGGAGACGGCTCCCTCCCTTGAACCCCCTTAGGGGTAGATTTCCCGGAAGAGGAGGTTCGAGAAGACCACTCCGGATGAGGCTCACCGGGAGGCCGATCCGTCCCATGCCGATCCTCAAAATGATATCTCCAGCGGATATCATTACCCTGATGAACTTCCTCTGCGGTGTCCTTGCGGTAATGAGCTCCGTTGACAAGGGTGACGGATTCCGTACCGCCATGCTCCTGATCATGCTGGGTGTGGTCTTCGACGGACTCGACGGCCCGGTTGCCAGAAGGTTCGGATCATCTCACAGGTTCGGAATATGGCTGGATTCGATCGCAGATGCGGTCACGTTCACCATTGCCCCTGCGATACTGGTCTATAATCTCTACCGCGATCCTGCTGAAGGGTTCTTCGATTCCTTCCAGCCGTTAATTGTGCTGGTCTCTTCGATAAGTATCGCCCTGGTCGGTATCCTTCGGCTTGCGAAGTTCAGTATATATGCCCACAAGTGGAAGGATTTCATCGGGCTCCCGACACCTGCAATGGCCATGACCGTTGTCTCCCTCTCTGCTGTGTTCTACCTGGCTCCCGAGGTAGGATTAGATGTCGATTATCTTACCACCGGAAAGACCGTGATGCTTCCGATGCTCTTTTTCATCTTGTCCCTTGCAATGGTTGCGGATGTGAGGTACAGAAAGTATCACGGGAAGGCCATGGTGATATCCGGTCTCATAGTACTTGCGCTTATCATTTGCCTGCTTGTCAGCATCGAGGAGCCAGCCGTCGGATTCGCTGGAAGCCTGTTATTTTCCATACTGGCACTATCATATGTTCTCTCCCCGATAACGAGCGGACCGGGGCATATCTGGGGAGCTGCAGATAGGGCAAGGGAGAATGCCCTTGAAGAGGAGCTCTTCGAGGATGAGGACATCGAAGAGGGTGAGATCGAGGAGGAATATGTTCCATGAGATCAAGTAAATGTAGTTCAAGGGAACGGGCTGCCTTCGAGGCAGGAATAAAGCTTGGAGCTCTCTATCATCAGTACATCGGCACCCCGGTAGGACCTGAAAGCGCAGGCTCACTTGAAAAGGCGATGTCCGAAAGCATGATGGTCCAGCCCTTCGTCAAGAAGGCGGTCGTGACCATCGATCGAAAGGTCTTGAATGAATCCCTTTCCAGTTTCGGATATGCATCTCTATCGGAAAGAATGGTAAAGGCAGAGGTGGAGATAGAGGTCGATGATGCATTCGTTGGAGCATCGCTTCAATGGATCGAGGAGATGGAATATCCATTGATGCGTTTAGATGAGATAGTATGATGTTGAGATGGATCAAAAATCATGGCTTTTTAAAGGACTATATAAACAGCTCAGGCATTTGGTGTTTTTCAACGACTTTTGGTCCCCGTTGATGAACACCTGGCTACCGCAAAATATAAAGTATGGAAAAACCCCGTCCGAATAAACCTTTATATAAGAGGTCGCTACTTAAATGTACGGGTGAACTTTTCAGATCCCGACTAGAGGTGAACATAATGAATATTCTGCCATCTTTCTCATTAGGTAGGAGTAAGCTTTTGGTGATCATTTCAATGCTGGCCATGATAATCTCAGGATTTGTCGCGGTCGTTGGAACCGGTGGCATTGTCCAATCGGCCGATGCGGTGGAGGAAGATGATTCCTCTCACAGCGTTTCGGCGCTTCCAGCCGGGCTCAGACAGGGTGAATACAACCTGGATGACAGCCCTCCGGAATACATGGCCTATGGGTCTGGATCAAGCCGATATTTTGGTACGAGTATGACAAAGGTGGACATCAACGGAGACGGTACCACCGACATGATAGTTGGTCAATACAACAGGGGAGGACTCGCTATTTACGATGGCAACACCGATCTAACCTTCCCGAAGCTTTCGCTTGACGAGACCGAGGGAAGATGGCATCTCTCCGGATCCACATATTTCGGGCACGACGTGGATGTGGGAGATGTGAACGGCG